>CALVJW010000005.1 GCA_944332435.1 uncultured Bacilli bacterium
TATAAACCAGATAATAGTTTAAATCAAAATAAAAGTGGATGTATGAAATGGTATGCATTTAATGATAGTGAAAGTAGGGATACTGTAAATGTAATCTTAGATCATAATACAACTTATCAAGTAGCATGGAATTCAAGTGGAAATAATGCTGACGGAATGAACGAAGTAAAAGAAGCATTAGAAAACGATGCCAATAATTGGCATGATGATGTTAAAAGCACAGCACGATTAATCGAAGCGAATGAGATTGCCAAAATTACAGGAAATACCGAGTTTGATGCAACAGTACCAGGAAAAGATAAAGTATTTTGGCTGGAGGATCCAACATTTGATTTAGATTCTGAAATTATGCCTCCACTTCCACAACCAGGCGAAGCAAAATATAAATGGTTGTTTGATTATATTGTGTCTTGTACTTATTTTGGATGTAGTGTTGCTGATGATAATACTTGGGGATATTGGACCAGTACCCCTTCAGTATCGTATAAATGGGACGCATGGGGGATGGACAGCACTGGCGGCTTGGGGCACGGCAATATAGACGTTACGGAGTTCGGTGGAGTACGCCCAGTTGTGACTATCTCAAAATCTATTCTCTCATAAAGAGGCAAATGAAAGAAGAAAAAAACAGTGTGTGGCACTTGTATTATTGATTTGTGTTAAGAGCAGTCGAAGACTGCTTTTTTTTTAGCAACTATTATTTTTTATTTACTACTTGACAATGTAAGGTAGTAAGTATACAATGATAGTGTGAGGTGATTTATGAACGCACAATTTAAAAAAGGAGTATTGGAATTAATTGTTCTTTTGTGTGTAAGTCACAAAGATAGGTATGGTTATGAATTAATTGTTGAAGTATCAAAAATTGTTGATATTAATGATGGAACGATTTATCCGTTATTGAAAAGACTTACAAATGAAAAATACTTTGAAACTTATTTAGTAGAATCAACAGAAGGTCCCAGTCGAAAATATTATAAAATAACATCATTAGGGGAAGCTAGGTTATCAGAGTTAAAAGAAAGTTGGTTAGCCTTTTCATCGTCAATTAATGAATTTATTAGGGAGAGTGAAGAAAGTGACAAAGAATAAATTTTTGAAAGAATTAGATAAAAGTTTATATGTTTTAGCCGAAGCGGAACGTCAAGATATTATGAATGAGTATCGTGATATTATTGAAGAAAAGATGAAACATGGAAAAACGGAGAAGGAAGCAGTAGAAGAATTTGGGAGTATTGAAGAACTATCAAGAGAAATTTTATCAGCATATAAAGTAAATCCAAATTATGATAAAAAAGAAGATGATTTAAAAGAAAGTGCGAAAAAGTTAGGAAATGATTTTGATTCTTTTGTAAAGAAAGGTGCAACGAAAGCAACAGAATTTACCAAAGAACTAGTAGAAGAAATAAAAAATAAAAATCAAGACATTACGATTGAATTTGTTTTTGAATTATTATTTAAAGCGTTTGCAACGTTAATTATTATGTTTATTGCAACGATTCCATTCTTTATAATTAAACAAATAGGAAATAGTATTTTAAATATGGCGGTTTATCCAATTAACAAAATCTTACTCGCTTTATGGAGTTTAATAATAACCGTATTGTTTATTGGATGTTGTTTTTTAATCTTTATCGCAATGTTTAAACAATATTTTAGAAAAAATGAGAATAATAAAAGTGTAAAAAAAGAAGAAAAAGAGCCAACCTTAAAACAGGAAGAGAATAAGAATGAAAAAGATTCTACAATAAAATTGGAAGAAAAGAAAGTAGCAAAAGTAAAAAAGAAAAGGGATGGGACACCTCTATTAGATGTATTTATGGCGCTAACGAAAGTAGTTTTAGTTATGATGATGATTCCACTGATTATCTTTAATATTTCTCTTTTAATTGGAATTGTTATGAGTATTTACTTTTTAATAAAAGGGATTATGATATTTGGAATTTTAATTGGTTTAATTGGATTATTTATTTTCTTTGGATACTTACAAAAAATGATATTTGATGTGCTTTTTTTCCATAAAAAATTTCATATTTATCCATATATCATTGGAGTCGTTTTATGTATTATTGGTGGTGTTTTATGTTTTGATCGTGTTATGAGTTTAAATTATTATGATGAGGCACCAAAACATCATTTACAAGAAATTACTAATGTAGAGGAATTTAATATTACAACTGATATTGTTCAAATTGAATATTGGGATTACCGTTATCATGTAAAAGCAGTTGTTAATCAGACCCTAAAAGATAATCAAATGAAAGTTACAACCACTAATTATCAAGGAACGATTAGAGATGCAAGATTAACATCGAATGATTTGTATACGAATGAAAATAATCAAACTGTAGAATCATTTTCTATTCAAACTAGAGAAACAAGTTTCTTATCAAAAGAAATGAAAGAAGTATGGCAGTTAATGATCGATAATTTTAACAATAATAAAATTTATAATTATGAAAAATTAAATGACGTAGAAATTATCATTGA
Organism: uncultured Bacilli bacterium; assembly: GCA_944332435.1. Lineage (GTDB taxonomy): Bacteria > Bacillota_I > Bacilli_A > RF39 > UBA660 > MGBC107952. The sequence continues at coordinate 2,491 of CALVJW010000005.1, forward strand.
AACGAATGCATCAACTGCAAAAAAATTGAAACTTTATAACTATTAGAAACGAGAAATCGTTTCTTTTTTGTCGATGAAAATAAAGTTCTAGTTTTGTCGAAACTGTATAATTTTTTATTTTGGCGTGCTAAATTATAGTAGCAAGAGGGTGATAGATTGTTAGAAATTAATATGGAATTTCGAAAAGGAATATTATTTGTTAGACTTATTGGCAAATTAACAAAATATACGGTTTCTGTATTAGAAAAAGAAGTAACAAGAGTGGTAAAAGAGTATGGAATTGGAAATGTTGTATTTAATGTATCTGGTTTAACAGAACTAGATCAAGTAGGGATGCAAGCACTTATTCAAAATGGACATAATCATGGAAAACTTGTGATTTGTGGATTAGAACAAAAAGAAATGAAAAAACAGATGAAAAAACAGCACATGTTTGATTATTTAATGGAAGTGAGTGATGAACTAAGTGCGTTACATTATTTAGAAAGGTAGAAAATGATGAAAGAGAGTTTAGAACAATTAATTGTAGAAAATGCCAATTTAATTTATAAAATAGCGAATATGTTTCGTAATAGTAATTGTGATATGGATGATTTAAAACAAGTTGGGAAAATGGGATTTATTGAAGCTTATCAACATTTTGATTCTAGTCATGGGGTAAAATTTACAACTTATGCTTATCCTTACATTTATGGAGCTATTAGCAAATATGTAAGAGAAAATAAAGGCTTAAAAATTAGTAGAGAATTAACGAAACTATATTACAAAATAGAAAAAGCTTCTCTATTACTTACACAAAGGTTTTTTCGAGAACCGACAACATTAGAATTAGCGAATGAATTAAATTTACCGGAAGATATCATTATTGAAGCATTATTGTCAAAAAATACCATTCATAGTATTGATGAACCAGTAGGTAAAAAAGATAAAGAATTAACATTACATGAAGTAATTCAAGATCCAGTTATCATTGATATTGATGATCATATGATGTTAGAAGAAGCGTTACAGTATTTAACAGAAGAAGAATATGCATTAGTAGAAAATCGTTACATAAAAGAACTAACGCAAAGTGAAGTAGCATCATTACTTCATACCAGTCAAGTACAAGTATCAAGAAAAGAACAGAAAGTAATGAAAAAATTAAGAAGTTATATGATGAGCTAACTTGGAAAATTTTCCAAGTTTTTTGCATAAAAAATAAATTTTATCGCACATTAGTAATAGGTGATAAGATGGAAAAAAATAAATATAAAGAACTTGTTACAAAAAATACACCGAAAGAAAATCGGTTGTATAATGGGATGCTTGCCTTTTTAATTGGTGGGTTAGTAGGAGTCATTGGCCAACTTCTTATAGATTTTTATTCTTGGAAATTTCATATTCCTACAACCGAAGCATCTAGCTATATGATTGTAACGCTTATTTTTGTTGGTTGTATTCTAACTTGTTTTGGATTTTTTGATAAATGGGTAAACTTTGCAAAAGCAGGACTTATCGTACCAATTACGGGATTTGCCCATTCTATGATGAGTGCAGCACTTGAGTACAGAAAAGAAGGAATGGTAACGGGAATTGGTGCTAATATGTTGAAATTAGCCGGATCTGTTATTATATTTGGCGTTGTAAGTGCTTACCTTTTTGGTATGATTCGATTTATAATATTTGGAGGTTAAACTATGACATTTCGTTATAATAATGTTTATATTAATGAAACAGGGACGGTTGCTGGTCCTTATGAAAAAAAAGGATTACTAAATAGTTATTTTGACAAAACGTATCAAGATTTTTATTTTGGAAAAACATCTTGGGAACAAGCAGAATCAAAATTAATAGAGGATAGTGTAGAAATTGTTTTAAATAAAATAGGAAAAACGAAATTTGATATAGATGTTCATATTTCCGGTGATTTATTAAATCAAATTACGGCTTCTAATTATGCATCGTCTAATTTAAAAATACCTTATTTAGGAATTTATAGTGCTTGTGCGACAAGTGTAGAGGGACTGATTATTGGTGCCAATATGATTGAAGCAAAACAAATTCAACATTGTATTTGTTCTACCTCTAGTCATAATAATGCTGCAGAAAAACAATTTCGTTATCCAGTTGAGTATGGTGGACCAAAACCGAAGACTACAACGTTTACAACTACTGGTGCCGCTAGTGCATATTTAACTTATCATAAATCTGGAATGAAAGTAGATAGTGCGACAATTGGAATTGTACAAGACTTAGGTATAAAAGATGTCTATCATATGGGTGCAGTAATGGCTCCTGCAGCAGCTGATACGATTTATCGTCATTTGCGTGATACGAAACGGGAAATTGGTTATTATGATTTGATTTTAACAGGAGATTTAGGAATTTATGGGAAACAAATCTTAAAAGATTATATGCAAACTGAGTATAATATAGTATTAAAAAATTATGAGGATACAGCTTGTTTAATTTATGATCCTAATAATCATGAACATTATGCCGGTGGTAGTGGACCTGCTTGTGCTCCATTAGTTACTTATAGTTATATTTTTGATAAAATGCGTAAAAAAGAATATCGCCGTGTTTTATTAGTTGCAACTGGTGCTTTAATGTCACCAACAATGGTAAATCAAAAATTAACAATTCCTAGTATTGCTCATGCAATTAGTTTGGAGGTAGTTGAATGATCTATGTAAACGCGTTTTTATTTTGTGGTATCATTTGTTTAATTGGTCAAATTATCTTAGATAATACCAAGCTAACACCTGGTCATGTTACAACGATTTTTGTTTGTGTAGGTGCTTTTCTAGATTCTTTTGCTTTTTATGACAAAATGATTCAATTATGTGGTGGTGGAGCTTTAGTTCCAATTACGAGTTTTGGACACTCTCTCATTCATGGTGCTTTAGATCAGGCTTCTGATTTAGGATTTATCGGTCTTTTATCTGGAATATTTAGTTTAACATCTGTTGGAATTATTTCCGCTATCATCTTTTCCTTCTTTTTATCCCTTATATTTCAACCAAAAGACTAGAATATCTAAAATAATAGATATTCTTTTTGAATTATGGTATAATGATACGGATGTGAAAGGGAGAGGAATATGAGAGTCAATATTACAACCGATTCTAGAAAGGTACAATCTGGTGATATTTTCGTTGCTGTAAAAGGATATACCGTAGATGGACATGACTTTATTGAAAAAGCAATTGCAAATGGTGCATCAAAAATTATCTGTAATCATGGTAGTTATGATGTGGAAACAATTGTGGTAGAAGATACATTAGGATATATGAGTACGTACTTAAAAGAACATTATGGTAAATATTTAGAACAGATGAAATTAATCGCGATTACTGGTACAAATGGAAAAACAACAACTGCTTGTTTACTACATAATGCTCTAAATAGTATTGGACATAAATGTGCTTATATTGGAACAATTGGTTTTTATGTAGGAAAGAAAATCTGTGCTTTGAATAATACAACGCCTGCTTTAGATGACTTATATCGTTTATTTATGGATGCCTATGAAATGGGATGTGAATATCTTGTTATGGAAGTAAGTAGTCAAGGTCTAGCGAATCGTAGAGTAGAACAAATTCTTTATGATTATGCAGTATTTACGAATTTGACACAAGATCACTTAGATTTTCATAAAACAATGGGAAATTATGCACTAGCAAAACAGCAATTATTTAGACAATTAAAACCAGGTGGAAAGGCTCTAGTAAATGCTGATGACTCATTTAAACAATATTATTTGTTAGAAGAAAATGAAAACATTACCTATGGCTTACAAATGGGAGATTATAAAGCAGAAAATATTCGTATGACACATCGTGGTTCTAGTTTTCGATTACGTACGAAAGACTTTTTAGAAACCATTGAAACACCATTGATTGGCAATTATAATATTTATAATGTTTTAGTAGTCATTGTATTATTATTACAACTAGGGTTATCAATCGAAGAAGTAAAAAATATTATCGTGAAATTGAAAGCCCCAGATGGTCGTATGGATACCGTTGCTTATGGTACCAATAGTATTATTGTTGATTATGCGCATACACCAGATGCGATTAAAAATTTATTGGATACAATGAAAGGTGTTGCAACTTCTCATATTTATGCAGTATTTGGGTGCACTGGAGATCGGGATCGTTTAAAACGACCAATTATGACAAAAATGGTAACGGATATGGTAGATTATGCTATTATAACGATTGATGATCCACATAATGAAGATCCAAGACACGTTGTTTCAGATATGATAGAGGGATTAGATAATACCAATTACGAAGTAATTTTAAATCGTGGTAAAGCAATCGAAAGAGGAATTGATTTACTAAAAGAAGAAGATATTCTACTTATTTTAGGAAAAGGACATGAAAGTGTTATTATTATGAAAGATAAAAAAATTCCTTTTAATGATAAAGAACATGTTATTCAATATATAAAAGAAAAAGAAGCTGTTTTTAGCAATTTGGAGGTGGATTAATTGATTACAGATGATCAAAATAAATTTTTGATAGAACGAAATGGTAGATATGAATATTATGATTTTAATTTATATCCAGCTTATTTGATTCATCCACAAGCACAATTATTTATTACACCAACTGGTGAAAGCTATGTGGTAAGAAACCTGGATACAGCAGCAAATGGTGTTAGTCATTTTGAATTTGCGAAAATGTTAGTAAATAGTAAAATTTTTAGTTTAAGAGAGTTAGAAGAAGCAAAACATAATCCAAGTGCCAAAAGATGGGTAGTGGAGAGAAATTATTCAGAATCTAATTCAGAATTAGAATATTTAATTGAAGAAAAAGGATTTATTTTATTTTCTCCACCAACAAATGCTCAGTCGAAAAAAGTTCTTATTCCAAGAGCATTTTTTCCTAGTAATTTATCGTTGCTAACGAATATTCAAATTAATACATTTCTAACATTTTATGAAAGAGAAGGAACGATGGAATTACCAAAAGAATTTGAAGAGACGTTATATCAAATGGTAGTAACAAAAAACAAATAAAAAATTGTACAAGTCGTACAATTTTTTTATTTATTCTCAATAAAGTAAGCATAATATTCATCAAAAGTAATACCAAGTTCATGAATTTTTTTGGCAACATCAACACCAACATAACGGTAGTGCCATGATTCATAATCATACCCTGTAATATCTTCTTTTCCTTTTGGATATCTTAAAATAAATCCATATTCATGAGCATGCTTTTGTAACCATTTAAATTCATCAGTATTTTCAAAATCATTTAATATACTATTATAAGTAACAATGTCTAAAGTATAACCAGTTTGATGTTCTGAAGAACCTGCTCTTGCAGAAATGCTATCTGCCCAAGCTTGTCCTTGTTGATCTTTATATCGATTCCATAAAATTTCTTGTGTTTCATAGTCACGATAAGAAGAAGTAATAATTAAAGTTAAATTTTCTTTTTTGGCAGCATTCCACATATCTAAGAAAGCATCAAATACTTCTTCTTTTATTTCATTTTCGCCATAACAATATTGATTACTAATTGAAACAATATTGGTTGGTTGATAATCTTTTCCAAGTGCATAATATTTATTAACTAACATTAATTCTTTTTTACTAGTATCTGTTTTTTTAGAATTTTCGTAAAATTCTCTATCACGATTGACATTGACGAGTGTTACAACATCTTTCATACTTTTATTTGGATGTTTTTTACTATAAGCTAAATAACGGTCTAAATGATCTAATAGGAAATATTGTTCTTGTAATAAGGATACCATATTTTTGTGATATTCTTTTTTTAAAATCGTATCGATTTCTTTTGGACTTTGTTTTAAAATTATTTCAATTTCATCTTTTTGGTATCCTATTTGTTTTAATAAATAGGAGTTACTATGGATATATTGAAAGTAAGAAAATCCTCCAATTCCAACACCAATTAATAAAATAAGACCAATGAGACAATTACGTATTCTTTTTTTTCTTAATCTTCTTTTTTTCTTTTTCATATTCTCACCATTACTATTATAAAATAATTTTTTTAATATCGCAATGAAAACAAGAAGTGGAATGTCAACCTGTTATTTGTTTCATTAAGTTATTAGCGAAGTGACTTATAAAAATAAAAGGTACCCTAGAAAAGGGAAATTGGGAGATGCTTTTATTGCAATGAAAATTTTTATAAAGGTGGACATGATTATGTTAAAGAACCCATGTTTATTATTCAAAATATGCTTCAAAATTTAGATAGAAAAATTATGAAACAGAAGAAAATTGTATGATAACTATGACTAAGGGTATACAAAAGTGTGAAAAAAGTGATATATTGTTAGTACTTGAAAAAAGGGTATGGGGAGTATCAGATTATAAAAGAAAATATATTTTAGTGATCGAGAAATTATCGAGAACTTAATAAGATAATAGAGGTGATAGTATGTTAATCCTGACAAAAGCGATTCTAGCAATGCTAATAGGTTTTATTCTTTCCATAATAATGGGATTAATTGCCGTTCCTTTACTTAAAAAATTGAAAATCAAACAAAAAGTAAGTATCTTTTTTTCTTTTTTATATTCCTACCATTATTATAATAAAATCACTTTTTTGCTATCGCAACGAAAACAAAAAGTGGAGTATCAATCTATCATTTTTTACATAAGTTACTAGTGAGGTGGCTTATGAAAATAAAATGTGACTCTAGAAAAGTAAAACCGGGAGATACTTTTGTTGCAATAAAAGGGTTTTATAAAGATGGACATGATTATATTGAAGAAGCGATTGCGTCTGGAGCAAAAAAGGTTATAGCAGAACATGGATTATATTCTGTTGATACTTTGATCGTAAAAGATACGAGAGAATATTTAGTTCAAACATTGAAAAAAGAGTATTATGATCAAATCAAAAAATTAAAATTAATTGGTATAACAGGGACAAATGGGAAAACAACAACTTGTTTCTTATTATATCAAGCATTAAAAAAAGCGGGTTATCAATGTGCTTATATTGGAACAATTGGATTTTATATTGATAAGAAAAGGAAAGATTTATTAAATACAACGCCGGATATTTTAGATTTGTATGAAATGTTAATAGAGTGTGAGAAAGAACAAGTCGAATATGTAATGATGGAAGTAAGTAGTCATGCACTTGATATGAACAGGGTTGGGGGATTAGAATTTGATTATGCAATTTTTAGTAATTTAACAAAAGATCATTTAGATTATCATTTAGATATGAAAAGTTATGCATTAGCAAAACAAAAATTATTTTATCAGTTAAAAAGAAATGGAAAAGCAATTGTAAATGTAGACGATGATTATAAGAATTTCTTTTTGGTTCATAATAATACTATTACTTATGGTCTAAAAGAAGGAGAGTATCAACTTACAGATTATAAGATGGATATTCACGGTAGTAAATTTATAATTAACAATGAAAAGTATCAATCAAAATTGATTGGTAAACATAATTTGTATAATTTATTGGTTACCGTTATTATGTTAAAAGAGTTAAAAATTTCTAATATTGAACAGTTGATTTCTTCTTTAGAAGCACCAAAAGGAAGAATGGAAATGATTCCATATCATGATAATATTATTGTTGTAGATTATGCGCATACACCTGATGCAGTTGCCAATATGATTCAAGCATTTCAAGAAATAGAACATCAGCATATTTATACGATTATTGGTTGTGGCGGTAATCGAGATAAAACGAAAAGACCAATTATGGCAGATATCGCAACAAAATTATCTGATTATGTAATATTCACCAGTGATAATCCTAGAAATGAAGATCCAATGACAATTATTCAAGATATGATACAAAATTTAGACAGAAAAAATTATGAAATTGAAGAAAATCGTGCGATTGCTATTACTAAGGGTGTACAAAAGTGTGAAAAAAATGATATACTGTTAGTGCTTGGAAAGGGACATGAGGAGTATCAAATTATAAAAGAAAATAAAATACATTTTAGTGATCGAGAAATTATTGAGGATTTAATAAAGTAATAGAGGTGATAGTATGTTAATCCTAACGAAAGCGGTTCTGGCAATGATGATTGGTTTTATTCTTTCTGTAATAACCGGATTAATTGCCATTCCTTTGCTTAGAAAACTAAAAATTAAGCAAAAAGTAAGTATCTTTTTAAGTAAAAAACACAAAGAAAAAAACGGAACTCCAACAATGGGAGGAATTATTTTTATCATTCCAACATTGGTTACAGTATTTATTTTATTATTGATGGATAAGATGCAGTTTAGTGAAAACTTATTTATTGTAATATTAGTTTTTGTCCTATATGGTATCTTAGGTTTCGTAGACGATTATTTAAGTATTAAACGAGGACATAATGAAGGATTAACAGAACTTCAAAAATTATTTGGTCAATTAGTAATTGCTTTAATCTTCTTTTATATTTTTATGAAGAGTGGTTCTCAACCAATTTTTGATGTTCATACATTAGGAATTAAAATTAATATGGGGTGGTTTTATGGAATCTTCTTATTATTCATTTTAGTTGCAAGCTCTAATGCTGTTAATTTAACGGATGGACTAGATGGATTGGCTGGAGGATTATCACTTATTGCCTTCTTAGCGTTTGCACTTATTAGTTGGAATTCAAAATATGTAACAGGAAGTGAAGATATTGCCATCTTCTGCTTTATCCTTGTTGGTTCATTATTCGGATTTTTACTATTTAATACACATCCTGCTAAAGTATTTATGGGAGATACCGGATCTTTAGCACTTGGTGGTACTCTTGCTAGTGTAGCTGTGATTACAAGTCATGAAATTACATTAATTATTGTTGCCGGAGTATTTGTAGTAGAAACTTTATCATGTATTATTCAAATGCTATCTGTTCGTTTCGCTGGTAAAAAAGTATTTATTATGGCACCACTTCATCACCATTTTGAAAAACTCGGATGGGATGAAAGAGATGTTGTAAAAATCTTTTGGACAGTAGGAATGTTACTAAGTATGGCAGCAATCGCTTTTGGAGTATGGATTTAAAAAGTATCGTTGGATACTTTTTTTGTTGCTAAAGGATTATGAAAGGATAGAGTAGTTGTATAAAGAAAAGAATAAAATCCGTTATCTAATTTAATCAGTACTTTCATAAGAATTAAGATAGACTTATCATAGAAAAATTTTCATCCTAAAATTGTTTGCACAATAGAATGATTTTCCCATAAAATAGTTGGAATCTTAAAGGAGATATGCTATAATGTGGTTAATGATAGAGGGGATACTATGGATGGACTATTAACAGAAAGTAAAAAAAGACCAATCATTGCGTTAGATGATATTAAAATAAAATTTTTTGAAGAAATCGTAGTAGAAGAGACTCATGAAAAAAAAGAGATTCCTGTTGAACACAAAGTAGAAGAAGTTGATTTTATTCATGATGTGGTTGGAAGAACGGAACAGAGTGAATCAATTCATGAGGTAGAAGAGACAATTTCATCATTAGAAAATTCAATTGATTCTTTAACACCAAAAGTACCAGTGATACCAGAAAAGAAATTAGAGAAAATAAAAGATACTGCTAAGATAAAATTAATGAAGAAAACGGTACGAGAAGATCTAAAAAATGTCCATTATGATGAACAACCAGAGCTTGCTAATTTAGAAAATACGATTATTTTAAATGCTGATATTTTGAAAAAAGATATGGTGATGGAAAAACCGGAAAAAGATGAAGAAAAAAGTAATAAACGTTCCAAAATTATCATATTATCATTGTTTATTATTTTGATTTTATTTGCATGTTCCATTCCATTATTTATTCGATTTTTATAAAAAAAGTGGAGGGTGGAATACATCCTCTTTTTGCTTAATTAGGTAGTAAGGAGTATAAAATGAAAAAAGTTGTAATCATTGTAATTGCCATTATTGGTATTATAGGGGTTGCTTGTGCTACTTATTTTGGATTACAGTGGAAAGAAGAAAAAGAAATAGCAGCTTATGTAGCACAACTAGATCAAGATTTTAAATTATTGTATCAAGATGAAGATTGTAAGATTCCGAAAGAAGATCTTACTGAAGAAGAAGTTGATGAAGTAATAGAGAAAATAGAAGAAAATAAATATTCTATCAACAAAGAAAAGCAATTAGAACAATTAAAAGAATTAAAACAGTATCTTTCATTCAAACAAGAATTAAATGATTTTTTTGAGGAAGAAGTATTAAAAGCAGATGTTTCAAACGAACAGTTAGAAACGTTACAAAAAGAAGTGGAGAAGTTACCAGAGAATCTTCAAGAATTACTTGATGAAAAGATGAACTTAGCATTAGAACAAAAGAAGAAAATAGATGAAGCAGTTGCTTCTTTAGAACAATTATTTGTAAGTAAAGAAATGAAACAAGTAAAAGAAAAGGTAACAAGAAAAGAATTAGAAACGGCTAAAAATAAAATGAAAGAATTACCACAGAAAGAGTTGTGGACAAAATATCAAGAAAAATATACGACAGTAGAAAAATTTATCAAAGATAGAGAAGAAAAAGAACGAGAAGAACGAGAAGAACGAAAAGCTGAATTAGAACGTCAAAGACAAATTGAATTGGAACGACAAAGAAAATTAGAAGAAGAAGAAAGAAGAAAAGAAGAGGAGAGACAAAAAATTCAAAATGCTTATGTTGAGATAAAAAACGTCCCTTATATCAATCAAAAATATAATAAAGTATATAATGGATGTGAAGCTGCATGTCTTTTGATGTCTTTACAATATCGAGGTTTAGCAACTAATCACAATTTAACTTCTTTTGCAACCATCATGCCAAAACATGAAAGTAATCCCCATCTTGGGTTTATCCATTCTATTTTTGATTTAGAACCAAGAGATGTAACACATTGGATTGCACCAGATGCTTTAAGTTCATTTGGATCACAATTTGGAAATGTAAAAAATGTATCAGGTAGTACGGCTGGACAAATTCGATCTTATATTGATCAAAACATTCCCGTAATTGTCTATGTAACGGCTAATTTTCAAAGTCCAACCAAGTGGTATGGAGAAGTACCTTTAAATTTACATGTTGTCTTAGTAACTGGTTATAATAAGATTACTGGTGACTATATTATTAGTGATCCATGGAGTGGACGAATGGTAGTATCAAAAAATACGTTTGAATCTATCTACAATTTACTTAGATATGCGGTTATTGTGCAATAAGAATTGGAAGAAATCCAATTCTTTTTCATTTTCATATAACGAGAAACGTGTTATAATTGTTATGTTGAGAAATGTTTGTTATTAGAAAAAAGGAGGAAACATGGAACAGTTAAGTAAAGAGCAATTAGATCATGTTGCAAATCTTGCAAGATTAAATCTAAGTGAAGATGAAAGAGAAAAGTATGCGACAGATTTTGTAACAATTTTAAATGATATTGAAAAAATTAATCAAGTTGATTTAAGTGATGTAACGGATGAAATGATGATTAGTCCTAGTACCAATATCAATGAATATCATGAAGTAGAAACAGTGGAAGAAATTAGAAAGGAGGAGGCACTAAAAAATAGTAAACTATCAGATGGAGACTATGTTGTAGTGCCACAAGTAATCCATGACTAATTATTTAGATTTAAGTGTAACAGAGTTACATGAATTATTAAAAAAGAAAGAAATTAAACCAATTGATTTGGTAGAAGAAGCATTTGCACGAATTGAACAAAGAAATGATAATGCTTTTATTACATTAAATAAAGAAGAAGCAATTCGTGTTGCAAAAGAATTAGAAGAGAAAGAAGTAGATCATATCTTATTTGGAATTCCCGTTGCGATAAAAGATAATATTTTAACGAAAGATTTACGTACGACTTGTGCATCTTATATGTTAAATGACTTTAATCCAGTGGTGGATGCAACTGTAGTAGAAAAATTAAAAGCGTGTCATGCTATTATTATTGGAAAGACGAATATGGATGAATTTGCCATGGGATCTACTGGAGAAACTTCTTACTTTGGACCTTCTAAAAATCCTTGGAATGAAAAGAAAGTAACAGGGGGATCTTCTAGTGGTAGTGCTAGTGCTATTAGTAGTAGAAGTGTTGCAGTAGCACTGGGTTCAGATACAGGTGGAAGTATTCGTCAACCAGCTAGTTTCTGTGGATTAGTAGGATTAAAACCAACGTATGGAAGAGTTTCTAGAAATGGTCTTGTTGCTTTTGCATCTAGTTTAGATCAAATTGGTCCGATGACAAAAAATGTAAGTGACAATGCAATCGTGCTTTCTGTCATTAGCGGAAGAGATGAAAGAGATTTGACGAGTTCTCATGTAGAAGTACCAGATTATACAAAGTTCTTAAATCAAGATATTAAAGGAATGAAAATCGCCGTTCCACGTTATTATATGAGTGATGTCATTGATGAAGAAGTAAGAAAACAAGTAGAGAAAATGATAACACTATTACAAGAGCATGGAGCAATTGTTGATTATGTTGATGTCCATCATATGGAACATGCAATTAGTTTATATCAAATTATTGCTCTTGGAGAAGCAAGTAGTAATTTAGCTCGTTTTGATGGAATCCGTTATGGTCATTTAACAGAATCTTATGATAATATCGAAGAACTTTATAAAAAAACACGTTCTGAAGGATTTGGACGTGAAGTAAAACGCCGTATTATGATTGGAAGTTATGTATTAAGTGGAGAAAATGCCGACATTTACTATAAAAAAGCATTAAAAGTAAGAAAGGCTTTAGCAAATAGTTTTGCAAAAGCATTTGAAGATTATGATTTAATTATTGGCCCAACCAATACGAATGTTGCTTATGATTTAGGAACAAAAAAAGACGATGCATTAAAAAGTTTCTATGATGATATTTTAACAATTCCCGTGAATATGGCAGGACTTCCAGGTATGAGTTTACCAATTGGTTTTAATCACGAACACTTACCAATTGGAATGCATATTATTGGAAATTATTTCGAAGAAGGAAAAATTTATACATTAGCAAGTTTTATTGAACAAGAATTAAAGTTAGAATTAAAACCAAAGGAGGGAGAAACATGTTAGTACCAACAATTGGAATAGAAGTACACGTAGAGTTAAAGAGTAAAGCCAAAGTATATTCTAATAGTTTAAATGCATTCTCTCCAGAAGCAAATAAGAATATGACACTAATAGATTATGGATATCCAGGAAGTTTACCAGTATTAAATCGCGAAGTAATTGATATGGCATTAAAAGCATGTCTTGCATTACATTGTAAAATTAATAAAGAAATGCATTGGGATCGTAAAAATTATTTTTATCCAGATTTACCAAAGGGATATCAAATTACACAACAAGATACTCCAATTGGCTATGATGGATACTTAGAAATTGAAGTAAATGGTAAAAAGAAGAAGATTGGAATTGAACGAATTCATATCGAAGAAGATACTTGTAAAAGTATTCACAGTATAGCAGGAACAAAATTAAACTTCAATCGTGCTGGAGTGCCACTAATTGAAATTGTTTCTAAACCAGATATGGAAAATGGAGAAGAAGCAAAGGCATATGCCGAAACATTACGTTCTATTCTTTTATACTTAGGTATTAGTGACGTAAAGATTGAAGAAGGAAGTATGCGATGTGATACCAATGTTTCCCTAAGAGAAGAAGGTAGTGACAAATTAGGAACAAAGTGTGAAATTAAAAATATTGGTTCTATTAGTAATGTGGCACGCAGTATTGATTTTGAAATAGCAAGACAAACCAAGTTATTGGAAGCAGGAGAAACGATTAAAGAACAAACACGTCGTTTTGATGATAGTACAATGGAAACAGTATTAATGAGAGAAAAAGAAACGGGAAATGACTATCGTTATTTTCCAGAACCAGATATTCCATATGTTATTTTAACGGATGAAGAAATTGAAGCGGTAAGAAAAGAATTACCAGTTTTACCAAATGAGTTAAAAATGAAATATCGTGAAACGGGAATGAGTGAACTTGCAATGAATACAGTAATTGCAAACCCTGAACTTTGTGCTTGGCTAGAAAATTTATTTACAAAAGTAAATCCAGTCATTACAGCAAACTTACTTACAGGAGATATCTTATCTTATTTAAATAAAGAAAAAATTTCATTAAAAGATACAAAATTAGAACAAGATATGCTGCAAGATTTAGTAGAAGCATTAGATAAAAAAGAAATTTCTAGTAAGCAAGGAAAAGAAATATTAGAGATATTACTTACAAAGGGTGGAAATGTAAAAGAAATTAGAAAAGAATGCGGAATGGAACAAATAAGTGATGATGCAACGTTAAGAAAGATGATTACAGAAGTAATTGAGAATAATAAAGAAAGCGTTGAAGATTATAAAGCTGGACGAGATCGAGCAGTAAAATATTTAATGGGACAAATTATGAAAGCATCAAAAGGTCAAGCAAATCCAGCTAAAGTAAATACGTTATTATTAGAAATGTTACAAAAATATTAATTTGATAGAAAACATAAAATATAGTATAATGAGTAACGATTGAGGTGAAGAAAAGTGAAGTTTTTTAAAAAGAATAAAAAGATTGTAATTGGAGTTACAATTGCGGTTATTGTATTATTAGTAGTATTTTTAGTAAAAATTCTTGTTTTTCCAACATTTGAGAAAGACCGTTATGGAAATCGTTTAGACGGTATCGAACAAGTAAGAATTAATTCTGATTCTATGACAAAAATGGAACAAGAATTATCGACTGCTAATAATATAGAAAGTGTTAGTACAGATGTAAAAGGTAGAATTATCAATATTATGATTGAAGTAAAAGCAGGAACAAAAGCAGAAGATGCGAAAAAAGTAGCTGATCAAACACTAAAATATTTTACTGGTGATCAAAAAGAATATTATGATATACAAGTATTTTTAACATCAAGTGATGAAAATTATCCATATATTGGATATAAACATAAAACATCAAAAAGTTTTAAATGGACAAATAATTAGTTAGGTGGTAATAATGAAAAAGAGTACAATTATTACATGGATTGTAATAATTCTGATTTTAGCCGGAATTTCTTTTGGAGCTTATCAGTATTATTTTAAAGAAGATAGTAAATCTACTTTAACATTAGTAGAGAAACAATGGATTGAAAGTAACCGAAACGAAATTATTGATTTTGGAATTACTAATGATATTGAAGTATTTACTAGTGAAGGAACGGGAATTGTCTTTGATTTTTTAGCTGATTTAGAAGAAGATACAAAGTTAGAATTTAATAAAATACCGGTTAATAAAGGAGAAAAATCAAAGAGTGAATATCGATTTGAAATTGTTGATAAAAAAGAAAAAAATGATATTTTAGTTTATCAAGATCATTATGTTTTAGTAGATAATGAAAAACAAGAATATCATAGTATCAATGATATTACGAATTTAAAAATAGGAGTATTAAAAAAAGACTTAGAAAAAGTAAATCATTATTTAGTAGATCGTAATAAGTTAGCATTTCAAACTTATAATACAGTTGAAGAATTAGTAGCTGCAATGAATGAAAAAGATAAAGCAAAAATAGATGCGATTGTATTACCTAAAATGTATTATTTAAAGGAGATTGCAACGAATAAACAATTCAATATTGTTTATAATATGAATGATATCACTTTAGATTATGTAATCAAGTTAGGAAATACGAAACGTTTAAATAATATTTTAACGAAGTATTTTAGAAAGTGGTCTAAAGAAGATTATCGAAATTCTTTTAATGACAATTTAGTTAATGTTTATTTTAAATTATATGATATTGAAGAACAAAAGGCGAGTGAATTTAGAAGTAAAACTTATACTTATGGATTTGTCAATAATCGACCATATCATGTAATGATAGAAAATAAACTTTATGGATATATTCCAAAACAATTAGAATCTTTTGCAGAGATGGCTGGAATTGAAATTGAGTATCAAACTTACCGTAATATAGAGGAATTACAAAATGCTTTTGATGAAAATAAGATTGATTTCTTCTATAATGATGGAAAAGAGAGAAAATATAATATTGATACTTATGTGACTGCACCAATTGTAAGCGATAGAATGGTAATTACATCACCATATCGATATGATTTAGCAATCAATTCTTTACAATCGCTAAAAGATCAAGAAGTAGCAGTTGTAAAAAGTAGTAAATTAGAGCAACAATTAAAAGAAGTTGGGGCAAAAGTAAAAACATATGATACAGTAGAAAGTTTAGTAATGAGTGAAAGCAACATTATCGCTTTAGATTATTATAATTATGAATATTATAAAGCGGGAGCTTTAAAACATTATAAATTAGATTATACGGTAGCAACAGAAAATAATGGATATTTAGTTCGTGATATCAAAGCAAATCATACATTTGAAAACTTTTTAAGTTTTTATATCCAAATTGTTGGAGAAAATACTTCTATTCATGATCATATTTATCAATTATTACAAATTGGTAATAAACCAGCTATTTTAAAAAACTTATTAATTTTAATTACAAGTATTGTGGTTCTAACATTAGGATTCTTAGGAATAAAAAAATATAAAGAAATAAAAAATAGTATGACATCTATTAGTAAAACGGATAAATTAAGATATATTGATAGTTTAACATCATTAAAAAATAGAACATATTTAAATGAACATATTGAATCTTGGGATGATAGTGAAGTTTATCCACAAGCAATTGTTATTGTCGATTTAAATAATATTGCTTATATTAATGATAATTATGGACATCAAGAAGGGGATGCGGTTATCAAAGAAGCTGCTAATAAGTTAATTACAACACAAATTGAAAATAGTGAGATTATTAGAACAGATGGAAATGAATTCTTAATTTATTTAGTTGGATATGATGAAAAACAAGTTGTTACTTATATACGTAAATTAACAAAAGAAATGAAAGACTTAACGCATGGATATGGAGCTGCAGTTGGATATAGTATGATTCAAGATGCAATTAAAACAATTGATGATGCAGTCAATGAAGCAACACTAGATATGCGTAGCAATAAAGAAGAATTAAATAATTAAAAAATAAGAGAGCGCGATATTTTATGGATAAGTTAAAAAGAGTAATAAAGCATTTATGGGATATCATTGGAAAAGAAGAAATGAGAATATTGCCAGGTAATCTGGCATTCTTTCTTGTTTTATCAGCTATTCCGATTATCACATTATTGGGATTATTAGCATCCATGTTTTCAATATCTGTATCAACAGTGATTGAATTTATGACTGATACTTTTCCAAAAGAAGTAAGTGATTTATTAGTTCCATTTATTAGTGGGAATGGCTTCGATGTTAACATTTTGACATTTATGACAATTGGTTTCTTTTTAGCAAGCAATGGGCCACATTCCATTATTATTGCGAGTGACACTGTTTATGGAATTGAACCAGATGACTTACTCTCTAGAAGAATTAAATCCCTTTTTTTAACCATTCTCTTAGTCAATTTATTTATTTTTATTTTAATCGTTTTAGCATTTGGAAATAATATTGTAGCAACCTTATTAAATATGAAAATATTACAATCTCTTAGTTCCGATTTATATCATATCTTTGTATTATTAAAGTGGCCAGTAGCCTTCATTCTTATCTTTTTTACAATTAAACTATTATATACTGTTGCACCAGATAAGAAAATACCAAGTAAATATATGAATCGTGGAGCAATTTTTACAACATTAGGTTGGATGGTTATAACAGCAATTTATTCTTATTACGTAAGTCATTTCGCATCTTATGATATCTTTTATGGTGGATTATCCAATATTATTATCATGATGATGTGGATTTATATTTTATCCTATATTTTAGTAATAGGAATTGCTATCAATGCCAATACTTACCAAGCAATAATGGAGCAAACAAAGCATAAAGAAAACTGATTTGGGTATATTATGATTGAATACATACCAATTACCATATGTATTTACAATATAGACTACGCTAGTACCGAATTTAGTTTTACTGTGAACTAGTAAGTATTAATATTGAATTGGTAATAAAAAAGAAAGGTAATAGTATCGTGTCTTTCTTTTTTTGTTTGAAATAATTGACAAAGATAGTAGTATGTGTTATATTACGTATAGACACGCAGGTGTTTTTATTTTGGAAAAACACATATAGTTAAAAGTAGGTGATAGTATGAAAAAAATTCGTACATTTATGATTGGTGTCAAAAAAGAAATGGGCAAAGTTAGATGGCCTAATAAAAAGGAATTAACTAAATATTCTATCGCAACGCTTTCTTGTATTTTATTTTTTGGATTGTTCTTTACAACCGCTGATATTATTTTAGCATTTGTAAATAGGATGGTTGGATAAAATGCAAAAAGAATGGTATGTAGTAAATACTTATTCAGGACATGAAAATAAAGTAAAAGAAAAATTAGAAATGCGTGCAAATTCGATGGGGATGGAAGATTACATTTTCCGAGTTGTCGTTCCTGAACAAAAAGAAATTGAAATGAAAGATGGGAAACAAGTTGAAAAAATTAAAAAGATGTTTCCTGGTTATATCTTAGTAGAAATGGTAATGAATGACGAAGCTTGGTTTGTTGTTCGTAATACACCAGGGGTTACTGGATTCATTGGTTCAAGTGGTAAGGGTGCAAAACCATTTCCATTAACACCAATGGAAGTAGACAAAATTTTAGGTTCTATGGGAATGAGTCGTCTACAAATTGGTAATGAACTAAAAGAAAATGATGCAGTAAAAGTAATTAATGGACCATTTTCTGGAATGTTTGGTACAGTAAAATCATTTGATGTAGCAACTGGAACATTAGAAGTAGCTGTTGATTTATTCGGTCAAGAAACGATTGTCGAATTAAATTTATCAGAAATTGAGCGTGCATAGTTGAAAAATATAAGATTATGTGCTATTATGATAGGGCTATATAGTTATTTTATATAGATTTACAAGTGGGAGCAAATGTTTTAGCGGATGCATTAGGACCACTCGCGAAAAAAATATAGGAGGTGTTTTTCGTGGCAAAGAATGTAACAAGAATAGTTAAGTTGCAAATCCCAGCCGGTGCAGCTACACCAGCACCACCAGTTGGAACAGTATTAGGACCTGCAGGTATTAACTTACAAGAGTTCTGTACAAAATTTAATGATGCAACAAAAGATAAAAGAGGAGATATTTTACCAGTTGAAATTACTGTTTATGAAGACAGAACATTTGACTTCGTAATTAAAACTCCACCAGCAGCATTCTTAATTAAGAAAGTAGCTGGAATTAAAAAAGGTGCTAGTAAAGGTTCTAAAGAACAAGTTGGAACTTTAACAAGAGCACAATTACGTGAAATTGCTGAAACAAAGTTACCTGATTTAAATGCATATACTGTAGAAGAAGCTATGAAAATAGTAGAAGGTACTGCTTTAAATATGGGTGTTAAAATTGTTGACTAATTAGTTAGTTAACGACGCATATAGGGATAACCTATGTGGGAGGATAATCCGCATGAACCACAAGGAGGTAAAAAGAATGAAGAAAAGTAAAAGATATTTAGAAGCTTCTAAGAAAGTTGAAAAAAATAAAGTTTATTCAAAAGAAGAAGCTGTTAAATTAGTAAAAGAAACATCAACTTCTAGCTTTGATGCATCAGTAGAATTAGTATTAAGATTAAACCTTGATACGAAAAAAGCTGATCAACAATTAAGAGGTGCTACTGTTCTTCCTAATGGAACTGGAAAAGTAAAAAAAGTGTTAGTAATCGCAAAAGGAGATGCTGCAAAAGCTGCGAAAGCTGCTGGAGCTGATTATGTTGGAGACCAAGACATGTTAGATAAAATTGCTAATGAAAATTGGTTTGATTTCGATGTAATGATCGCTACTCCAGATATGATGCCTGCACTTGGTAAATTAGGTAGAGTATTAGGACCAAAAGGTTTAATGCCAAACCCTAAAACTGGAAGTGTAACAATGGATACAGCAAGAGCTGTTGAAGATGTCAAAAAAGGACGTGTTGAATACCGTGCTGATAGTTATGGAAACGTAGCTGTTATTATCGGTAAAGTATCTTTTGATGAATCTAAATTACTTGAAAATATGAATGCTTTTGTATCATTAATGTTAAAATCAAAACCAAGTACAGTAAAAGGTGCTTATGTTAAAAACATTAGTATTTCTAGTACAATGGGGCCTGGTATCAAAGTTAACATTAATGACTTTGACAAGTAATTTTGATTGTGCTATAATAAAACATGTGTGAAGAAAATATATAGTACCGTAGACAGTAGGTGTTACTTGTAACTTAATTTCCTACCGAGGACTTAATTTATTAAGTTAGAAAAAAGTCTCTACGGGTATAACCATGGAGACTTTTTATTACGTACTATGACATGAAAGAGAGGTGTAGTATGGCAAATCAAAAAATTATTGAAGCAAAACAAAATATTGTAAATGAAATTGCAAACAATGTAAAAGAATCAGCAACTTTTGTATTATTTGAATATCAAGGATTAACTGTTTCTGATATGACAACATTAAGAAGAAAGTTAAAAGAAACTGGTTCAGATTTAAAAATCTACAAAAACACATTAACAAAACGTGCGCTTGATTCATTAAATATTGATATGGATAGTGAATTAGTAGGACCTAAAGCAATGGCTTTTGGAACTGACGCAATCGCACCAATTAAAGTATTAAGCGATTTTGCAAAAGAACATGAAGCATTACAAATGAAAATTGGTATGGTAGATGGAGAAATCGCTGATATCGAAACATTAAACAAATACGCATCTATTCCATCAAGAGAAGGATTACTTACAATGCTTGCTGGTGGACTTATGCAAACTGTTAAGGACTTTGCAATTTGCTTAGACTTACATGGACAAAATTTAGAAGAAAATAATAATAATTAATTAAATATAAGGAGGAAATAAAATGGCAAAATTAACTAGTGAAGAAATTTTAAATGCAATTGAAGAAATGACTATTCTTGAAGTAAAAGAATTAGTTGACGGAATGAAAGAAAGATTTGGAGTAGATCCAAGTGCTGTAGCAGTAGCTGCACCAGTAGCAGGAGCTGCTGTTGAAGAAGGACCAAGCTCTCAAGATGTAGTATTAGCAAGTGCTGGTGCTAACAAATTAGCTGTTATCAAATTAATTAAAGAAGTAACAGGATTAGGATTAAAAGAAGCGAAAGAAATTGCAGACAACGGTGGAGTTGTTAAAGAAAAAGCTAGTAGTGATGAAGCTAACGAATTAAAAGCTAAATTCGAAGAAGCTGGAGCTACAATTGAATTAAAATAATTTTGAAATAAGGGTTAGCCTATACTAAGAAATTTAGTATGGGCTTTCACCGTTTCTAAAAGAGGTATATAGACGGGAGATAAAAAGTGGCGCATTATTTTGAAAATGACAATCATTTAAAAAGCGAAATTAAATTGACAAAGATTTCAATTCGAAATGTGGAATATACCTTTTATACAGATCATGGCGTCTTTGCCAAAAAAGGATTAGATTATGGAACTCATGTGTTACTAGATACCGTATTACAGGAACCATTACAAGGAGATATTCTGGATTTGGGATGTGGATATGGACCAATTGGAATTAGTGTGAAAAAAGAATTTCCTAGTGTTCATGTTGATATGATTGATGTGAATCATCGCAGTTTAAAATTAGCAAGTATGAATGCAAAAGCGAATAACGTTGAAACTTCAATTTTTGAAAGTAACGGATATCAAAATGTTACCAAAAAATATGATTACATCATCAGTAATCCACCAATTCGTGTGGGAAAAGAAATCTTATATCAATTACTATTTGGTGCTTATGATGCTTTAAAAGAACATGGTGAATTGTGGATTGTTATTCATAAAGATCAAGGTGCAAAAACAACGAGTAAAAAACTAGCGGAAAAATATGATGTAGAAATCAAAAAAAAGGATAAGGGATTTTTTGTAATTTGTGCTAGGAAATAATTGACTTGTTGAACTTGTTATGCTAAAATTATAAATTGACGACATATACTTTTTTTAAGAATATGTTTTTACTGTTTTATTATAGTTATAGGGGTGAATAAATGGCTTATACAGTTATAAAATCTGGGGATCACCGAGAAAGACGCAGTTATGCGAAAACAAAAAATGCAATTGAATTAGGGAATTTACTCGAAATTCAAAAGAAAAGCTATGATTGGTTTATTAATGAAGGAATCAAGGAAGTTCTTGATGAAATTTTTCCTGTGGAAAGTTTTACTGGAAAATTAAAACTGGAATTTGGAGATTATTCTTTTGATGAACCAAGATATACAATTAAAGGATGCAAAGAAAAACAAGCAACTTATGCAGCGCCTTTAAAAGTAGAAGCAAGATTATTTAATGAAGAGACTGGAGAAGTAAAAGAACAAGAAATTTACTTAGGGGACATGCCTATCATGACGGATGCTGGTACCTTCATTATTAATGGTGCTGAACGTGTTATTGTATCACAATTAGTTCGTTCACCATCTGTTTATTTTGGCCGTGAAACAGATAAAAATGAAAGAACAGTTGTAACAACACAAATGATTCCAAACCACGGTACTTGGTTGGAATTCGAAACAGATGCAAGAGATGTTATCTATGTACGTATTGATCGTACAAGAAAAGTACCAATTACAACATTACTTCGTGCATTAGGACTTTCTAATGATGAAGATATTATGGATTTATTTGGAAAAGACGACTATCTAGAACGTACGATTGCCAAAGATACGAATAAGAATACCGATGAATCATTAATTGATATTCATTCTAAGTTAAGACCAGGAGAACCATCAACATTAGATAGTGCGAAAAATCAACTGATTTCTCGTTTCTTTGATGCGTTCCGTTATGATTTAGCTCGTGTAGGACGTTACAAATTTAATCGTAAATTAGGTGTTTGTGAACGTTTACTTGGATGCAAATTAGCAACTGATATTAAAGTAGATGGAAACGTAGTTGTAGCCAAAGATACAGTAGTAACAAAACAAGTATTAGAAACACTTCGTCCAATTATGAAAAATGGATATGGAGTAAAAGAAGCTTTGATTAACACGGAACTCGATACATATGGACGTGTTCAAGTAGTAGAAGTTTACTCTAAAAACAATCCAGAAAAAATTGTAAAAGTAATTGGAAATGATCAAACAATTGATAGTAAACGTTTAACGATTTCTGACGTTTATGCAGCTGTTTCTTATTACTTAAACTTATTAGAAGGAATTGGTAATTTTGATGAAATCGATCATTTATCAAATCGTCGTGTTCGTCAAGTAGGAGAATTATTACAAAATCAATTCCGTATTGGTATTACTCGTATTGAACGTGTAATTCGTGATAGAATGTCAACACAAGAAATTACGGAAGTAACACCAAAAACATTAATTAATATTAGACCACTTACAGCTAGTATTAAAGAATTCTTTGGAAGCAGTCAATTATCACAATTCATGGATCAAACAAACCCAATTGCCGAACTTACGAATAAACGTCGTTTATCTAGTTTAGGACCAGGTGGTTTATCAAGAGATCGTGCAGGAATGGAAGTGCGTGACGTTAACCCATCACACTATGGAAGACTTTGTCCAATTGAATCTCCTGAAGGACCAAACATTGGACTTATTACATCACTTTCAAGTTATGCAAAAGTAGATGAATATGGATTTATTATGACTCCATATCGTAAAGTAAACGATACTGTATTAACAGATGATATCGTTTATATGACAGCAGATGAAGAATTAGATTATAATATTTGCCAAGCAACTGTTAAAGTAGAAGACAATAAAATCGTACAAGAACGAGTACCTGCTCGTTATCGTGGCGACAACGTGATGATTTCACCAAAAGAAGTAGATTATATGGACGTATCACCACAACAAGTTGTATCAATTACAACAAGTGCAATTCCATTCTTAGAGCATGACGATGGAAAACGTGCCCTAATGGGTTCTAACATGCAACGTCAAGCAATTCCACTTCTAAAAGTAGAAGCCCCAAGAGTAGGAACAGGGGTAGAAGCCATTGCTGCTAGAGACTCTGGAGCGGTTATTTTAGCAAAAGCAGATGGTATTGTAGATTATGTAGATGCTCGTAAGATTGTTATTAAAACAAAAGGTGGAGTAGATACTTATTACTTAAATGGATTTGAACGTTCAAATGCTGGAACTTGTTATCATCAAGTACCAATTGTAAGATGTGGACAAACTGTTACAAAAGGAATGAGTATTGCTGATGGACCATCTACAGATAAAGGTGAATTAGCACTTGGTAAAAACGTTACCGTAGCATTCATGAACTTTAATGGATATAACTACGAAGATGCGGTTATTCTAAATGAAAGATTAGTAAAAGATGATGTTTATACATCAATTCATATTGAACTTTATTCAACAGAATGTCGTGATACGAAACTAGGACCTGAAGAGTTTACACGTGATATTCCAAATGTTAGTGAAGAAGCACGTAAAAACTTAGATGAAAATGGTATTATTCGTATTGGAACAGAAGTAAAAGATGATGATATCTTAGTAGGTAAAGTAACACCAAAAGGTATGGCTGAACTTACAAGTGAAGAAAAATTACTACATGCTATTTTCGGAGAAAAAACACGTGAAGTAAGAGATACCTCACTTCGTGTACCACATGGAGCAGGTGGAATTGTTCATGATATTAAAATCTTTACGAAAGAAAATTCTGATGAACTTCCAGCCGGTGTATCAAAAATTGTTCGTGTATACATTGCTCAAAAACGTAAAATTAGCGTTGGAGATAAAATGGCTGGACGACATGGTAACAAAGGTGTTATTTCCTTAATTTTACCAGAAGAGGATATGCCATACTTACCAGATGGAAGACCAGTGGATATCTTACTTAACCCACTTGGAGTACCTTCTCGTATGAACTTAGGACAAATTCTAGAAATGCACTTAGGATATGCTGCACAAACTTTAGATATTCATGTAGCAACACCAGTATTCGATGGAGCAAATAAAGAAGAAATTATTGATGCTTTAGAAGAAGCAGGACTTGCTCGTGATGGAAAAGAATGGTTACATGATGGACGTACGGGAGAATTATTTGATAACCGTGTTAGTGTTGGTGTTATGTATATGATTAAGCTTGACCACATGGTTGACGATAAACTTCATGCACGTAGTACAGGTCCATACTCACTTGTTACACAACAACCTCTTGGAGGAAAAGCACAAATGGGTGGACAACGTTTTGGAGAAATGGAAGTTTGGGCTCTATATGCTTATGGAGCAGCGCATGTACTTCAAGAAATGATTACGATTAAATCAGATGACGTTGTAGGACGTGTTAAAGTATACGAAGCATTAGTAAAAGGAACACCAATTCCAAAATCAGGAATACCAGAAAGTTTCCGTGTATTAATTAAAGAATTCCAAGCATTAGGACTTGATATTACAGTACTAAATGAAGAAGGTAAATTCTTAGATTTAAAAGATTTAGAAAAAGAAGATGGAGATACTTATTTAACAACGGAAGAAGTAGAAAAAGAAGTTGTTGAAGTAGAACCAAGTGAAGAATTAGAAACACCAGAAATTGAACCAGAAGATGAAGAAAACTTTGATTTAGAAGAAGAACCATCAATGGAAGAAATGGAAGAAATTGAAAAAGATATGATGGAAGGAGATGCTATGTAATGGATGTAAATCAATTTGAAGGAATTAGAATTAGTATCGCCTCTCCAGAAACAATTCGTAAATGGTCTTATGGAGAAGTAAAAAAAGCAGAAACTATTAACTATCGTACGTTAAAACCAGAACGTGATGGATTATTCTGTGAAAAAATCTTTGGACCTACCAAAGACTATGAATGTTCTTGTGGAAAGTATAAAAGATTAAGATATAAAAATATTATTTGTGATCGTTGTGGAGTAGAAGTTACTAGTTCTAAAGTACGTCGTGAACGTATGGGACACATTGAACTTGCTACTCCAGTAAGTCACATTTGGTTCTTTAAAGGAGTACCAAGTCGTATGGGACTTGTTCTTGATATGAGTCCTCGTGACTTAGAGGAAGTATTATACTTCGTATCTTATGTTGTACTTGACCCAGGACCTGCACCATTAGAAAAGAAACAAACTATTAGTGATAAAGAATACCGTGCTTATTATGAAAAATATGGGAATACATTCCGTGTAGGTATGGGTGCAGAAGCAATTAAAGAATTACTTGAACAAGTAAACTTAGAAGAAGAAGTTGCTGCGATTAGAAAAGAAATTGATGAGATTAAAGATTCAACGAGTCAAAGAAGAGTACGTTTAATTAAGCGTTTAGATGTCTTATCTGCTTTACTTGAATCTGGAAATCGCCCAGAATGGATGATTTTGACAGCACTTCCAGTTATTCCACCAGAACTTAGACCAATGATTCAACTTGATGGTGGAAGATTTGCAACAAGTGATTTAAATGACTTATATAGACGTGTTATTAACCGTAATAATCGTCTTAAAAAATTAATGGAATTAGGAGCACCTAGTATCATCATTCAAAATGAAAAACGTATGCTTCAAGAAGCAGTAGATGCGTTATTTGATAATGGACGTCGTGGTAGAAATATTACCGGTGCAGGAAATAGACCACTGAAATCTTTAAGTAGTATGTTAAAAGGAAAACAAGGTCGTTTCCGTCAAAACTTACTAGGAAAACGTGTTGACTATTCTGGTCGTTCTGTTATCGTAGTAGGACCTAACTTGAAGATGTATGAATGTGGAGTACCAAAAGAAATGGCACTTGAATTATTCAAACCACATGTTATTAATGGATTAGTTAGTAAAGAAATAGCAAGCAATATTAAAGCTGCAAAACGTATGATTGAAAACCAAGATCCACGTGTATGGGACGTTGTAGAAGAAAAGATTAAAGAACATCCAGTACTTTTAAACCGTGCCCCTACATTACATAGACTTGGAATTCAAGCATTCGAACCAAAATTAATTGAAGGTCGTTCTATTAGACTTCACCCACTTGTGTGTGCAGCATTCAATGCTGACTTCGATGGAGACCAAATGGCAATTCACGTGCCAATTACAGAAGAAGCACAAGCAGAAGCAAGACTTCTTATGTTAGGAGCAAATAACATTCTTTCACCAAAAGATGGAAAACCAATCGTTGCTCCAGGACAAGATATGATTCTTGGTAACTACTATATTACAATGGAAAAAGCGGGGCTTCCAGGAGAAGGAAGAGTATTTAAAGATGAAAATGAAGCAAGAATGGCTTATGAACGTCGTGAAATTACTCTTCATACGAGAATTGCACTTCCTGTTCGCTCATTTAAACATAAAGTATTCCCAGATACTTATATGGATAAATACTTAGTAACAACAGTAGGAAAATTAATTTTCAATGAAATTTTTCCAGATAGTTTCCAATATATTAACGATGGAAGCACAGAAAATATTGAAAAAATTACACCAAGTAAATATTTCCTAGATAAAGGAACCAATATCAAAGAAGCAATTGCTAATATGCCAATTGTAGAACCATTATTAAAAGGTGCTTATGTAAAATTAATTGCTCAAGTATATAAACGTTATCAAACAACAGAAACATCTATTATGCTTGATAAATTAAAAGATTTAGGATTTAAACATTCTACATTAGCTGGTATTTCAATTGGAATCGGCGATATTATTGAATCTAAGAAAAAACCAGAAATATTAAAAGCAGCTAGTGAAAAAGAAACTACAATTAATAAACAATATAAACGTGGATTAATTACAGATCGTGAACGTTATGAAAAAGTAGTAGATGTATGGAGTAATGCGAAAAAGGATATTGAAAGTGAATTAAAAACAATTATTCAAGATAATCCAGATAATCCAATTTCTATTATGATTGCATCTGGTGCTCGTGGTAATATGAGTAACTATAACCAAATGGCTGGTATGCGTGGACTTATGTTAAAACCTAGTGGGGATGTTGTAGAAATTCCAATTACATCATCATTTACGGAAGGTGCAAGCGTAAGTGAATTCTTCTTAGCAACACACGGTGCTCGTAAAGGAGCCGTTGATACCGCTTTAAAAACTGCTGAAGCAGGATACTTAACAAGACGTTTAGTAGACGTTGTACAAGATGTTATTGTAAAAGAAGAAGATTGTGGAACTGAAAATGGTGTACTAGTAGAAGCGTTTGTAAATGAACAAGATGGTACAGTAGTAGAATCACTTAAAGATCGTATTACTGGTCGTTATACAAATAAACGTATTTTACATCCAGAAACAAAAGAAGTAATTGCAGAACGTAATACTTATATTACAGAACAACTTGCTGATAAGATTATTGCTGCTGGAATTACAAAAGTGCCAATCAGAACAGTTCTTACTTGTAAAACAGAAAATGGTGTATGTAAACACTGTTATGGACGTAACCTTGCAACTGGACAGGTTGTTGAAATTGGAGAAGCCGTTGGTATTATGGCAGCTCAATCAATTGGAGAACCAGGTACTCAGCTTACAATGCGTAACTTCAACAGTGGAGGAGTTGCTGGTGGAGACGATATTACACAAGGGTTACCTCGTGTACAAGAAGTTTTCGAAGCACGTAATCCAAAAGGAAAAGCAACAATTTCGGAAATTAACGGAGTTGTTACGAAAATTGAAGATGAAAACGGTAAATTTGTTATTAGTGTTAAAAATGATGTTGAAACAAAAGAACATACTTCTAACTACGGAGCAAAACTTGCAGTAGAAAAAGGAGAAGAAGTCCGTGCTGGACAACGATTAACACATGGTGCAATTAATCCAAAAGAATTACTTGTAGTAACAGATCCAATTACCGTACAACAATATATCTTACTTGAAATTCAAAAAGTATACCGTAGCCAAGGAGTAGATATCGACGATAAACACGTTGAAATTATGGCACGTCGTATGATTTCAAAAATTAAGATTATTAATTCTGGTGATTCATTATTCTTACCAGGAACAATGGTAAATATCAATGAATTTACAGAAGCAAATAAAACATTAATTCTTGAAGGTAAAAATCCAGCAACTGGTAGACCAGTATTGTTAGGTATTACAAAAGCTTCATTAGAAACAGATTCATTCTTATCTGCAGCATCATTCCAAGAAACAACACGTATCTTAACAGATGCAGCAATTCATGGAAAAGTGGATCATTTAACAGGATTAAAAGAAAATGTTATTATTGGAAAATTAATTCCTGCTGGTACAGGAGCAAAAAAATATCGTCAAGCAGATTATACACTTGAAAATGATATTTTAAGCGAAGAACCTCTTGAAGCGTTAGAACAAGAATTAATGGATTAAGAAGTAGAGTAGACAATCTACTTCTTTTTTTGTTATAATGACAATCGCAATAAAAATGTGAATGGATTGTGTAATATGGAATATCAAGATTGACTAGAAATTAATGTATATGATGCAATGAGTTATATAATACGTATTATAGTCTACTTTAATCAAGATGAATATGTGTTGAAGGAATTTTTCAATGGCCGAAAGAGAGAGAGGAAAGTTTTTGTATTCATTATAAAATCTTTAAAAGAAAAGAACCAGATTGCCCCTTGATACTAGTAACAGTAAGATGAAAAAGGTTATCATATGGTTATAGTTTAGAAACAATTTCTAAAAACAATGAAATTACATATGATAGTTTGATTGCGATGCTTAGTGAAAAATGTTATCAATATCCTTGGATTTATAAGTTTTGTGAATTGCTCGAAGGATATGATGATTTAAGGACAGAAAGACTTAGTAATATGATTGGAATAAAATTTTTAATATTATAATTGGAGGAAAAAGTCTATCATTAAAGATGGAATTTGCCGATTGTTAAAAATGTACGTTACTTTTACTTGACAAATAGATTAAAAGATTTTATAATAGTCCGTGTATTTAGAACACAAAGGAGATAATATGAAAGGCGAGCTGAATTATGTTGAAGCAATTGCAACGATTTTCACTGTTATGAATAGTGAAATTTGTGTATTACTTCAAAAAAATAAAAAAGAACCATATAAAGGGTATTGGATTTTACCTAGTAAAATGATTAAGAAAGATATTTCTTTAGAAGAAACAATTTCTTCTTGCTTAGAAGAACAAGCTGGACTACCAGTAACTTTTATCAAAGAAGGAAATACTTTTAGTGCAGTAGATCGTAAAGTAGAGAAACGTGTAATTGGAATTAATCATGTTTGTTTGGTAGATAGTAAAACCGTAGAGTTGAAACAAAGAGAAATTTCTAAAGAAGAATTAGACTGGTTTCCTATTCGTAATTTACCAAAAGTAGGATTTGATAATTTAGATATTATTGAGTCTTCTATTCAACAATTGCAAACATTGTTAATGAATAAAATAGGGTTAAAGTATTTATTTCCTAGCGACTTCTCTTTACCTGAAATGCAACGGGTATATGAATCTGCACTAGGACACCCTTTAGATAGGCGTAACTTTAGAAAGCGTTTTATGCAAAATGATTTAATTGAAGAAACAGGTTATAAAACAGAGGGAACAACGGGAAGACCTGCTAAATTATATCGTTTAAAAGAAATTGAAGAGGAACCAAAAATATTTTAGAAGAAGGTGAAGAAAATGAATGAAAAGGGATTTGGACAAGTAGATGTTATCGCATTTATTTTCGTGATATTACTTTCTATTACGATTGTCTCTATTTTATATCATCAATTAGAGACTGATTATCCTAGTATTTCTGCTGATATTCCAGCGACTGATTTCACTAAAGTAGAAGAAGACGATCGTTTAGAAGCAGAAAAAGCAATTCACGCTAGTACTTATCAAGAATTAGAAGATAAGATTGCAGAAAAAAGTATTACATATTTTAAAACAAATAGTACTACGAATAATATAGAGAGTGTTACTTTACAAAAATTGATTCAAAATGATTATATTCCTACTATTTATTCAATAGAAGATTCTGAAATTGATTGTTTAGGATATGTAGAATATGATAAAACAGATGAGAAGTATACAACGTATTTAAGATGTGGTACTCTTTATGAGACAAGTGGATATGATATGACAAAAGAGGTTAATGAAAATTAACTTCTTTTTTAGAATGTATAGAAATTTATTGACATACATAGTATTAAGTGGTATATTATTATTGCGTTTAATTAAGGTTTACTTAGGTAAATCTTTAATTAAGGGAAAATATGAAACACCTGGATGTGTGTAGTGGAGAGGAGGATACGAAATGCCTACAATTAATCAATTAGTAAGAAAAGGAAGAAGCAACAAGACTAGAAAAAGTAAAGCACCAGTACTTGGAATTGGATTTAACAGTAAAGAAAAGAAATATACTAGTTTAAATGCACCACAAAAACGTGGAGTATGTACTCGTGTTGGTACAATGACACCAAAGAAACCAAACTCAGCGTTACGTAAATATGCTCGTGTTAGATTAAGTAATAACATGGAAGTAACTGCTTATATTCCTGGAGAAGGACATAACTTACAAGAACACAGTGTTGTATTAATTCGTGGAGGACGTGTTAAAGACTTAGTCGGAGTACGTTACCATATTATTCGTGGTACATTAGATACTGCTGGAGTTGATGCTCGTCGTCAAGGTCGTAGTAAATACGGTACGAAAAAACCAAAGAAAAAATAATCACTGTTTAAAAATAGAAAAGAAAGGAGAAACCTATGCGTAAAAATCGTGCAGTAAAAAGAGATGTTTTAGCAGATCCTATTTACAATTCTAAGGTTGTAACAAAATTAATTAATACAATTATGTTAGATGGTAAAAAGGGAAAAGCACAAACAATCGTATATAAAGCATTCGATATTGTGAAAGAAAAAACAAACAAAGAACCAATGGAAGTTTTTGAAGCTGCTATGGAAAACATCAAACCAGCATTAAAAATTAAAACTCGTCGTGTTGGTGGGGCAAACTACCAAGTACCGATGGAAGTTAGAGCAGATGAAGCTCAAACATTAGCTCTTCGTTGGTTAAAAGAAAATGCTCGTAACCGTGGTGGTCATTCAATGGCTGAAAAATTAGCAAACGAAATCGTTGATGCTAGTAATGGAATCGGTGGAGCTGTTAAAAAACGTGAAGATACTCACAGAATGGCTGAAGCTAATAAAGCATTCGCTCATTACCGTTGGTAATCAATTATAAGAAAGGAAATAGAGAATATGGCTCGTGAATATAGTTTAGAAAATACACGTAACTTCGGTATCATGGCTCACATCGATGCTGGAAAAACAACTTGTTCAGAACGTATCTTATTCCATACAGGTAAAATTCACAAGATTGGGGAAACTCATGATGGTGAAGGAACTATGGACTGGATGGAACAAGAACAAGAACGTGGAATCACGATTACATCAGCAGCTACAACTGCTTTCTGGAAAGGTCATAGATTAAATATTATCGATACTCCAGGTCACGTAGACTTTACAGTTGAAGTATTACGTTCTCTTCGTGTACTTGATGGTGCTGTAGCGTTACTAGATACACAAGCAGGAGTTGAACCTCAAACAGAAACAGTATGGCGTCAAGCTGATGAATACAAAGTACCTCGTATTATCTTCTGTAATAAGATGGATAAAATGGGAGCTGACTTTGAATATTGTTTAACAACAATTAAAGATCGTTTAGGAGTTAACTTTGCTCCAATTGAATGGCCAATTGGTGCTGAAAGTGAATTTAAATCTATCATTGATTTAGTAACTTTAAAATGTTATCAATATGATAGAGAACAAGCTGAAAATGCTGTAGAAATTGAAATTCCTGATGATTTTAAAGACATCGCTGAAGAAAAACGTGCTGAATTAATTGAAGCAGTTGCTGAATTCGACGATGAATTAATGAATCTTTACTTAGAGGGTGAAGAAATCCCAGTAGATATGTTAAAACGTGCAATTCGTCGTGGTACTCTTGGTGCTAAATTCTTCCCAGTAATGTGTGGAACAGCATTAGGAAATACTGGAATTAAATTATTACTTGATGCAGTAATTGATTACTTACCTGCACCAACTGATATTGAATCAGTAAAAGGAACTGATTTAAATGGAGATGAAATTGTTCGTCATCCATCTGATTCAGAACCATTTAGTGCATTAGCATTCAAGGTAATGACTGACCCTTATGTTGGAAGATTAACATTCTTCCGTGTTTACTCAGGACACTTAAATAGTGGTTCTTATGTATTAAATTCAAATAAAGATGCAAAAGAACGTATTGGTCGTATTCTACAAATGCATGCTAATAATCGTACAGAAATTAGTGAAGTATTTGCTGGAGATATTGCTGCTGCAGTAGGTCTTAAAAATACGACAACAGGGGATACTTTATGTGATGAAAAGAAACCAATTATCTTAGAATCAATGGTATTCTCAGAACCAGTTATTGAACTTGCAATTGAACCTAAATCAAAAGGTGATCAAGATAAGATGGGAATTGCTTTACAAAAATTAAGTGAAGAAGATCCAACATTTAGAGCAAGTACAAACCATGAAACTGGTCAAACAATTATTGCAGGTATGGGTGAACTTCACCTAGATATCATTGTAGACCGTATGAAAAGAGAATTTGGTGTTGAAGCAAATATTGGTCAACCTCAAGTATCTTATCGTGAAACATTAACACAAGCTGCAGAATGTGAAGGAAAATATATTAAACAATCTGGTGGACGTGGACAATATGGACATGTATGGATTAAATTTGAACCAAATCCAGATAAAGGATATGAATTCGTTGATGCAGTTGTTGGTGGAGTAGTTCCTCGTGAATATATTCCAGTAACAGATAAAGGTTTACAAGATGCAATGAAAACTGGAGTTCTTGCTGGATACCCTATGGTAGACGTAAAAGCAACATTATTCGATGGTTCTTACCACGATGTAGACTCTAGTGAAATGGCATTCAAAGTTGCTGCAAGTCTAGCTCTTAAAGAAGCTAAAAATAAATGTAAACCAGTACTATTAGAACCAATTATGAAAGTTCAAGTAGTAGTACCTGATGAATACTTAGGAAACGTTATGGGAGATATTACTTCTCGTCGTGGACGTCCACTAGGGCAAGAATCTCGTGGTAATGCCCTTGCAATTGATGCAATGGTACCACTATCAGAAATGTTTGGTTATGCTACAAGTTTACGTAGTAATACACAAGGTCGTGGAAACTTTTCAATGGTATTTGACCATTATGAAGAAACACCTAAAAACATTGCTGATGAAATTATTAAGAAAAATGGTGGAAATTAATTAGGTAGGGGTGAATCCCTTCCTGATTATTTCAATAAAGATAGTAAAATTACTGAAAAATACTTGATATTTTAAGTGATTTTCTATAAAATAATAATTGTAGATAAATAAAGGAGGAAATTTAATATGGCAAAAGAAAAATTTGACCGTTCGTTACCACATATGAATATTGGTACAATTGGACACGTAGACCACGGTAAAACAACTTTAACTGCTGCTATTACAAAAGTATTATCTGACAAAGGATATGCTCAATTCGAAGATTATGCTAATATCGATAAAGCACCAGAAGAAAGAGAACGTGGAATTACAATTAACACTGCTCACGTAGAATATCGTACTGACAAA
The DNA here is from genome assembly GCA_944332435.1 of uncultured Bacilli bacterium. Classification (GTDB taxonomy): domain Bacteria; phylum Bacillota_I; class Bacilli_A; order RF39; family UBA660; genus MGBC107952. The sequence continues at coordinate 36,998 of CALVJW010000005.1, forward strand.
CGTCACTACGCTCACGTAGACTGTCCAGGACACGCTGACTATGTAAAGAACATGATTACAGGAGCAGCTCAAATGGATGGAGCAATCTTAGTTATTGCTGCAACTGATGGACCTATGGCACAAACTCGTGAACACATCTTACTTGCTCGTCAAGTTGGAGTACCTCGTATGGTAGTATTCATGAACAAATGTGATATGGTTGATGATGAAGAATTATTAGACTTAGTTGAAATGGAAATTCGTGAATTATTAAGCGAATACGGATTCGACGGAGACAACACTCCAATCGTTCGTGGATCAGCATTAAAAGCTCTTGAAGGAGAACAAAAATATGTTGATGCAATTAATGAATTAATGGATGCTGTTGATAACTGGATTGAAGATCCTGTTAGAGAAAATGACAAACCATTCTTAATGCCAATTGAAGACGTTTTCACAATTACAGGTCGTGGAACTGTTGTTACAGGACGTGTTGAACGTGGTCAATTAAGACTTAATGATGAAGTTGAAATCGTTGGTATTAAAGAAACTCAAAAAGCTGTTGTTACAGGAATTGAAATGTTCCGTAAACAATTAGACTACACTGAAGCAGGAGACAATACTGGATTATTACTACGTGGTATTGCTCGTGAAGATGTTGAACGTGGTCAAGTAATAGCTAAACCAGGAAGTGTTACTCCACATAAAAAATTCAAAGCTCAAGTTTATGTACTTAGCAAAGAAGAAGGTGGACGTCATACTCCATTCTTCAGTAACTACCGTCCACAATTCTATTTCAGAACTACAGACGTTACAGGAGTTATTGAATTACCAGAAGGTGTAGAAATGGTTATGCCTGGTGATAACGTTGAAATGACAGTTGAATTAATTGCTCCTATCGCTGTTGAAAATGGAACAAAGTTCTCTATTCGTGAAGGTGGTAGAACAGTTGGTGCTGGTAACGTTACAGAAATTATTGAATAATTACTAGTAAAATAAAATAGATTACAATTTGTAATCTATTTTTTTTATTGTCTAGTTAGTGTTCCATCAGGATTAATTTGAAACGAGAAACGATAAATTTTCATATGACCACCAACAACATTTCCTTTGGTATCAAACTTAATTACTCCGGAACTTGGATAATGGTCAATGATTCCGACATAAATATATTCTCGATAACTAATTTTACAAAAACGGGGATTGTTGCCAACTTTGCATTGTCTTGGTGATTTATAATTACTATTTTGGTTCATATTTATTTTAATATCATTTTCTACAGCAGTAATGTAGTGTTTAATTGATGTTTCAGCTTCTTCTACGTGTTCTTCGGTTAAAATATAAAGAGTTTGGTTCTGTAATTGTTGTTCAATTGGCTTAATAACTTTTTTTAAAACATATAAGAAACCACCAAATAAGAAGCATCCTAATAATACCATACCAAGTAATTGTTTCATTTCATCACCTCAATCAATTTTAGTATACCCAAAAATAATAAAAAAATAATTTCATGTATGGAAATTATTTTTTTAAAATATTTCTAATTGGTGACATATTACGATATAGTCGGTATAGCATCCGATTTGTAATCAATTCTAAGTCGCCCATGTATTCATATACTTGAGGATTAAAACTCAATTTAAACTGATTTAAACCTTGATAAGGATTATCTTTTACATTCATTGCGGTCATACCACCTAAATTAAATTTTTTATACCCTAATTTAGAATATCGTTCCACGAGTTGCCAAATTAAAAAGTTTTTAGAATGAAAATATTTAAAACGATTATCATAGCCATCGGCTAAAATTCTTACCTCGTCTTTGTGAAGAGATACCATAATTGAGGCAGTAATTAAACCATCGGGAAATTCAGCAAGTAAATTAGTAGCACTGATTAAATTTTTTTGACAGTTAGCAAATTCTAAATCTAATTTCATTTTTTTATTTAATAAATGACTTTTCTTATTTTCATCCGCTTTTTGAATTAATTGATTAATTTGCCATACTTTTGCTTCATAGTATTCATATTGCTGTTTTACTGTTTTTAAATAATGTTCCGTATTAACTTTAGCATAAAAGAATTCAACCATATTCTTTTTTTTCATATATTCAAAGCAATCTTGATAATACTTTAAATCTCTTGGGTATTTGTCCTTTGCTTGCAGATACAAATATTCTAGATTAGATTCATTCCCTTTATAAATTTGTACACCTTTTTTTGCAGCACTTCTAATTTTTGTACGTACCTGTTTTTTTAAATGTTGAAAAATTTGATAATAAGGTTTGTTTATATCAATAACAGCTTCAAACCTTGGTTTATGAGCTTCAAAATATAAATTGTAACCCATATGAAAATAGCCATATTTCCTTAATGTTTCATAAATTTTATCATATTGATTATTTTGATAAAGCATCTTTGTTTTTTCATCATAAATATTGCGTGGAATCATTGGACTAATTTTAATGGCAATTACATCTTTTTTTCCAAGATATTGTTTTAAAGCAATGGTAAAATTTTTTACTAATTCTTCATTTTGATAATCAATTAAAAACCCTCTTGGAGCATAAGCGTATTTAAAACCATTTAAACGTTCAATTAAAACAAGTGATGCAGCGATTAAATTATTCGCATCATCAATATAACCTAGTAATAAACTTTGATAATCCTGATGACTCATAACGAGAGCATATTCAATTGTTTGATAGATACTACTCATCGGATATACAGAAGTAAATTGTCTAAATTGATCATTTGTTAACTCTCGTATCTGCATCAAATCATTCCTCTCCAATTACATTATTATACCATAAATAAAAGAATTAATACAAATTTAGTAATATCAAAAAATGTTATTATTTTGGTGTAAAGAAAGATGTCTAATGCTTAACAAGTCAATATTAGAATGTTATAATGTAATAGGGTGGTAATATGTTTAAGAATAAGAAAATTTTGATATTAGGAATGGCGAAAAGTGGATTTGAGGCAGCAAAATTACTTGCACTTCATCATAATCAAATTTTAGTAACCGATCAAAAAGAACAAAAAAAAGAAGATGTTCAAGTTTTAAAAGAATTAGGTGTTGATTTTATTGTAACAGATGAACCAACTAAATTATTAAATGATTCATTTGATTATGTAATTAAAAATCCAGGAATTCATAGGTCACATCCTTGTGTCCAAAAAGCATTGGAATTAAAAATACCTGTTATTAACGAAGTAGAAATGGCTTATACTTTTTTACCAAAAGATGTTTCAATTATCGGAGTAACCGGTTCAAATGGAAAAACAACGACAGTTACTATCTTATATGAAATTTTAAAAGAAAGTGGATTACCTGTACATCTTGGTGGAAATATTGGATATCCATTATCTAGTTTAGTAAATAAAGTAAAAGCTGGTGATATTTTAGTGTTAGAAATATCAGATCATCAATTACATGATATGTATGATTTTAAAACTAATATTAGTATTTTAACCAATTTATCACAAGTACATTTAGATTTTAATGGTACGTATGAAAATTATCAACAGATAAAGAAAAGAATCTTTAATCATCACACAAAACATGATTTGGCAATATTAAATCAAGATAATGAGGATGTTGTGAAATTAACGAATGATATTCCTTCTCGAAAACTATATTTTTCAAGTCAAAGGGAAAGTGATCTTTGTATTAAAAATCAGGCAATTTACTATTTAGATGAAAAAATTATAGACTTAGATATGATTCGAGTACAGGGAAATCATAATTATGAAAACATTATGTGTGCCATCGCTGCAGCGAAAGAATTTCAAGTTTCTAATGAAGCAATTAAAAGTGTTTTAAATGATTTTAGTGGTGTAGAGCATCGAATGGAATATGTACGAAGATTAGATGGAAGAGAATTTTATAATGATTCGAAATCGACAAATAATCAATCAACAATAATCGCACTATCTTCATTCCAGAAACCAGTTATTTTAATTCTTGGTGGTTTAGATCGAGGTCAATCATTTGATGAATTAAAAGATTCTATGACTTATGTGAAACATGTAGTATGTTATGGACAAACAAAAGAAAAAATCAATGAATTTTGTTTAAAAAATCAAATTGATTGTGTAGTACTAGATGATTTGGAAAGTGCGGTAAAAGTTGCTTATAATTTATCAGATGAAGAAAATGTCATTTTATTTAGTCCAGCTTGTGCATCACAAGATCAATTTCAATCATTTGAAGAACGTGGAAAATTATATAAACAATATGTAGAAAATTTATAGAGAGGGGAATATTATGACAAAAATTAAAGATGTAATAGGAAGAGAGATTTTAGATTCAAGAGGAAATCCAACCGTTGAAGTAGATGTATATTTAGAAAATGGTATTATGGGAAGAGCAGCAGTACCAAGTGGAGCATCAACTGGAGAGAGAGAAGCATTAGAATTACGGGATCAAGATAAGACTCGTTATTTAGGAAAGGGTACATTAAAAGCGGTACATAATGTGAATACAGAGTTAAGAGATGCAGTTATTGGAATGGATGCGAATGATCAAAAAGCAATTGACCAAAAAATGATTGCCTTAGATGGTACTGAAACAAAAAATAAATATGGTGCGAATGCTATTTTAGGAATTTCTATGGCTGTATTAAAGGCAGCTGCGAAAGATGCAGGAAAAGAATTATATGAATATATCGGAGATGGAAAAACTTTACCAGTACCAATGATGAATATTATTAATGGTGGAGCTCACGCTGATAATAAACTTGATTTTCAAGAATTTATGATAATCCCACAAAGAGATAGTATCAAAGAAAGAGTACGTGTAGGAGCAGAAGTATTTCATAATTTAAAGAAAGTATTAAATGAGAAAGGATTAGCAACGGGAGTTGGAGATGAAGGTGGATTTGCCCCAAATTTAGAAAGTAATAGTGAAGGTTTTGAACTTATTATGGAAGCAATTACGAAAGCGGGATATCAACCTGGAGTAGATGTAAAACTTGCCATTGATGTTGCAGCTAGCGAATTTTATAAAGATGGTAAATATGAGTTAGTTGGTGAAGGTAGAAGTCTTACAACGGAAGAATTAGTAGAATATTATGAAGATTTATGTAATAAGTATCCAATATGTTCTATTGAAGATCCAGTTGATGAAAATGATTGGGAAGGATTTACACTTGTTACAAAGCGTTTAGGTGATAAAATTCAAATTGTTGGAGATGATTTATTTGTAACGAATAAAAAATGTTTACAAATGGGAATTGATCAACATGCCGGGAATGCTATTTTATTAAAAGTAAATCAAATTGGTACAATAACAGAAACAATTGAGACAATAGAACTTGCTAGAAAAAATAATTACAAAACAATTATTTCGCACCGTAGCGGTGAAACAGAAGATACAACCATTGCTGATTTAGCAGTAGGACTTAATTTAGGACAAATTAAAACAGGTTCTTTATCTAGAACAGATCGTATTTGTAAATATAATCAATTGATGCGTATTGAAGAAAGATTGGAGAAATAAATTTATTTCTCTTTTTTATTAGATATCTTGAAAACAAATTCTAAATGTGATACAGTGTAAGAGAAAGTAGAATAGGTGAGAATATGGTTAAAATGAATGAAAAAGCATTTACTCTAATAGAATTATTAGCAATTATTGCTATTTTAGCATTGATTGCTTTAATATCAGTTCCTACTATAGGAAATATTATTAATCAAAATAAGGAGAAGACTTATCGAAATCAAATTTTTGAAATAGAGCGTGCAACAGAAGGATTTGTAGCTGAAAATATTAGTGAAATATTGCCAGAAAATACTACTTCAGCTAAGTTATCTTTAACTTTATTAAAAGAACGAGATGTTATTGAAGAAAAAGATATTATTAATCCAATCAATGGAAGTGTAATGAATGGTTGTGTTACCGTTTCAATGGATGAAAATGGTCAATTTCATGCCAAGTATTCAGAAACACCATGTAATTAATAAGGAGCGATTATATGAGAAGAAAAGGATTTACATTAGTAGAGCTACTAGCAGTACTAACAATTTTTAGTATTATTTGTCTTTTAGCAGTACCACTTATTTTGAATCAAGTAAAAAATAATCAAGAGCAACTTTCCGAAACACAGAAAGAAATTATTTATCATGCTGCGTATCTTTATTCTGAAGATACATTATTACCAAATCAAACTAGTTGTGTAACATTACAACAGTTAATTGACGCAGATCTATTAGATGATCCAGTTCAGGATTTAGAAACGGGAACGACTTTAGAACCAGATCGATATGTTAAAATTGTAACAGATGATAAAAATAAAGTAAGTTATGAATTATTAAAAAAGAGTGAAGTTTGTACTCCAAGTATAAAATAACCTAAATATAATAATGGAACAGTTATTTATTTTAACCCAGAAACGAATCGAAAATGTAGTAGTAGTGAAGCCGTAAGTACAACTGGAACAAAAACGGGATGTATGAAATGGTATGCATTTAATGATAGTGAAAGTAGTAATAAGGTAAATGCTATTTTAGATCATAATACAACGGCAAAAGTACCATGGAATTCTAGTGGAAGCAATGACCAAATGGTTGAAGCAAAAGAAGCACTTATTAAGGATACTAAAACATGGAATAGTAGTTTACAACCAAGGTTTATAGATGCAAATGAGATTGCTAAAATAACTGGAAAGACAGGATTTGATGTAGCGGTTTCTGGAGAAGATAATTGGTTTTATTTTGAAAATAACACACAAACAGCTCCAAGTTTAAGTCAAGGACAAGCAAAATACAAGTGGTTATTTGATTATACAAATAATTGTACTGAAAATGGATGTGCGATATCTGATAGTAGTACCGAAGGATACTGGTTAATTAATAGTTCGGCAACACTTATCAATCGTGCATGGGCTGTGTATAAATATGGTACTGTGAATGATGATCTTGCAGAGTATGATAACTGTGGAGTACGACCTGCTATAACTATTTTAAAATCGCTTCTTTCTTAAAAAAACAAAATGAAATTGTTCAATATCATAAAAGTTGAACAGCTTTTTTTATTGTCTTTTATATTAGTTTTGGCAAAATACTTTTTTCTTTTATAAAAAGTTGGTATAATATAAAAGAAGATAAAAAGAATAGAGGGATAGTATGGCGAATTTAGGTGAACATTTTAGAGTAAATTATAGCAAAGCAAAAGCAAATCAAAAAAATATTTTTCAAGGAGAAAAATATCGTATTACTGTTTTGACAGAACGCTTACTCCGTTTAGAATATCATCCAAATGGTAAATTTGAAGATCGTCCAACCCAAATTGTTGAAAAACGTGATTTTCCACAAGCTGAATTTCAATATAACGATGATACGGGGATTTTACAAATTGCTACGAAATATTTTCGTATGACTTATGTGAAAGAAAAGCCATTTGAAGGTCCTAAATATAATGCTACTGCGAATTTAAGAGTTGAATTATTAAATACGGATCGTATTTGGTATTATAAGCATCCAGAAGTTAGAAATTATGGTACTCCAGGTCTTACGATGGATATGACAGATGGTAAAGTAAAATTTAGTAAAGGATTATATTCAGCTGATGGGTTTGCTGCTATTTATGATCATAGTGGAATTGTATATAATGAAGATGGTTCTATTACTAATAGAGAACCAGGATACGTAGATGTTTATGTTTTCTTGTATTTAAAAGATTTTGCTCAATGTTTAAAAGATTATTTTTATTTAACAGGAGAGCCTGCTCTAATTCCAAGATTTGCTCTTGGTAGTTGGTGGAGTAGAAATGTTGGATATGATGATCAATCATTAAAAGAGTTAGTTGATAAATTTGAAGATGAAGAAATACCACTATCTGTTTTAGTGTTAAACTCTGATTGGCATGAAAAAAATCAACATGGTAAAGAGATTGTAGAATCAGGATTTACTTGGAATCAAAGTAAATTTCGTAATCCAGCCGGTATGATTGAATATTTACATTCACAAGGAATTCGCGTTGGTTTAGAAATTAATCCTGGTGCTGGAATTTATCCAACGGAAACTTATTATGATAAAGTAATTAATTATTTACCTACTGATAAAGACGGTGTTGTGGCATTTGATATATTAAATCCCCATTTTTTAGAAGTCTATTTAAAATTGTTAATTCATCCATTAGATGCCATTGGGGTAGATTTTTATAATATTACTTATCGTGATCCAAATAATCTATCAGGATTATGGGCTTTAAATCATTATGAATTTAATGATATGAAACGAGATTATAAACGTCGACCGTTAGTTTTATCTAATAATTCTCTTGTTAATCCTCATAAATATCCAGTATTATATGCAGGACGCTCTACTGTAGGTTGGGATACATTAAGAGAAGTGCCATTTTATAATGTAAGTGCTGCTAATAATGGAGTTAGTTTCTTTGCTCATGATATTGGAGGATATTATAAAGGAACAGAAGATAATGAGTTATATACAAGATTCGTTCAATTAGGAACCTTTAGTCCTATTTTAAAATTTGGTAGTGAAGCAGGAAAATATTATAAGAGAGAACCTTGGCGTTGGAGTTATAAAACATCACAAATTGTAAAACGTTATTTAACACTGCGTAAAAAATTAATTCCTTATTTATATGCGGAATCTTATAAATATTATAAATATGGAATGCCACTCGTTATGCCAATTTTCTATAAAGCTCCAGAATACTATGATGATATTCGCTATCGTAATGAATATTATTTAGGTACAGAATTATTTGTAAGTCCAATTATCCATAAGAAAGATTATGTCATGAATCGTTCCGTTCATAAATTTTATATTCCAGATGGTACTTGGTATGATTTTATGACTGGAAAGAAATTTCCGGGAGGTAGAGAATATATTTCTTTCTTTAAAGATGAAGATTATCCAGTTTTCGCAAAAGCAGGAGCAATCATCCCACTTGGTGATAATGAACGGTTAAATGATATTAACCCACCAAAGAATATGGAAATTCATGTTTTCCCTGGTAAAAGTAATCAATATAATTTATATGAAGATGATGGAGTAAGTGATTTATATAAACGTGGATTTTATCTACTTACTGCGATTGAATATAATTACTTACCAAGTAATTATACGATGATTATTCGCTCTATGGAAGGAAAAAGTGGAATTGTACCAGATAAGAGAAATTATAAAGTTCGTTTTCGTAATACAAAACAAGCAAATGATGTAGTTGTTTACTTTAATAATGAAAAACTAGAATGTAAGTCTTATGTGGATGGTCCTGACTTTATTGTAGAAGTAGAAAATATTCCATCTATTGGACAACTTACTATTAATTGTAAGGGAAAAGACATTGAAATTGATGCGGTTCGTTTGATTAATGATGACATTGAATCAATTATTAGTGATCTAGAATTACAAACAGAAATGAAAGAACGAATTGATCGAATTTTATTCAGTGATGCACCAATTAAGAAAAAACGTATTGGTATTCGTAAATTAGGAAGAAAAGGATTAGAAAAGAAATTTATTAAATTATTCTTAAATTTACTTGAATATATTGGACAAGTATAATATAATATACTAAGTAAATGAAAAACGAAAGAAAAGAGTAGTAATGATAGACCTGAGCTTAGAGAAAAAGTGGTTGGTGAAAACTTTTGTCATTGATATCATGAACTTGCTTTTCTAGTTGCGAATCTTCGCCGCATGGATAGTAGCGTTAAAACAAAAAAGATAATCAAAGTATTATGAATTAAGGTGGTACCACGGTCATACGTCCTTAAATCCATAGTACTTTTTTTGTATGTGGGAGGTAATATGAAACAATTGATCTTATGGCTCTTTTCTTACAGTATCGTTTATTTCGTTTATACGATGTTAGTAATAAGAAAAGAAGAAAAATTACAAAAAATGAAAAAAAGTACAGAATTTAATTATTTAAAAAAAGTATATCATTTAAAGTTGAATCAATTTGATTTAAAATGGCTTACCAAAAAAGTGATTATGGTAAATTGCTTTATTATTAGTATTACCGTTACACTTGCAAGTTTAGTAACGAATATGATAGGAATGCTACTGTTAGGATTCATCATCTTATTTCCAAGTATTTTACTTGGTTACCATGTATTAGGAAAATATTTACAGAAGAAAGAAAGTAGGAGATAATATGTATCAATTTAGTAAAATAGAGAAAAAATGGCAACAATATTGGGAAGAACATAAAACATTCGAAGCATCTAATACAAGTGATAAAGAGAAATTTTACTACTTAGTAGAGTTTCCTTATCCAAGTGGAGCTGGTCTTCATGTTGGACATGTAAGAAGTTATACAGCACTTGATGCAATGGCACGTAAAAAAAGAATGATGGGCTATAACGTACTTTATCCAATTGGATGGGATGCATTTGGACTTCCTACAGAACAATATGCAATTAAAAATCATATCCATCCAGTAGAAGCTACAAAAACGAATATTAAGGTATTTAAAAAACAAATTAAAGACTTAGGAATTTCTTTTGATTGGAGTCGAGAATTTGCAACAACTGATCCTGATTATTATAAATGGACACAATGGCAATTTTTACAATTTGTAAAACATGGAATGGCATATAAAGCGAAAACAGAAATTAATTGGTGTCCAAATTGTAAAATTGGTCTTGCGAATGAAGAAGCAGAAGGTGGCGTTTGTGAACGTTGTGGTGGGCCAGTTACCAAAAAAGAAAAAGAACAATGGATGCTTAAGATGAAAAGTTATGCAGATAAATTATTAAAAGGGCTTGATGATACAGAATTTCAAGATCGTATTAAAACTGCACAAATTAATTGGATTGGAAAAAGTGAAGGAGCACTTGTTAATTTTGGATTAAAGGGATTAGAAGATCAGTTAACGGTGTTTACTACGCGTTGTGATACGTTATACGGTGTTACATTTATGGTAATATCACCAGAACATCCATATATTGAAAAATATAAAGAACAATTAAATAATTATGATGAAGTTGTAAATTATAGAATAGAAGCAAATAAAAAATCGGAAATTGAACGTACTGATATGACAAAAGAAAAAACAGGAGTTAAATTAGATGGGATTGTTGCAATTAATCCGGTTACTGGTAAAGAAATAGAAATTTGGGTAAGTGATTATGTCCTTATGAATTATGGTACTGGAGCAATTATGGCTGTTCCGGCACATGATGAAAGAGATTATGCTTTTGCAAAAAAATTTAATATTCCAATTATTGAAGTAATTAAAGGTGGAGATATTACCAAAGAAGCTTACACTGGTGATGGTGAAATGGTAAACTCTGGAGTACTAAATGGAATGACCAAAAAAAGTGAATCAATTTTAAAAATGTTAGATTACTTAGAAGAAAAAGGAATTGGACATAAACAAATAAATTATCGTCTTCAAGATTGGGTATTTTCTCGTCAACGTTTCTGGGGTGAACCAATTCCAATGGTACACTGTGAAACATGTGGTTGGGTACCAGTAAAAGAAGAAGATTTACCAGTTACTTTACCAGACGTCGCATCTTATGAGCCAACGGATAATGGGGAAAGCCCACTAGCTAAAATAGAAGATTGGGTTAATACGACTTGTCCAAAGTGTGGAAATAAAGCAAGAAGAGAAACTGATACGATGCCAAACTGGGCTGGATCTAGTTGGTATTACTTACGTTATATGGATTCAAAAAATGACCAGGCGTTTGCTAGTACTGAATCTATGAAATATTGGGGTATGGTAGATTATTATAATGGTGGTATGGAACATGCAACAAGACACTTGTTATATGCAAGATTCTGGCATCGTTTCTTATATGACCAAGGATTAGTACCATTTCCTGAACCATTTAAAAAACGTGTTGCCCATGGTATGATACTAGGTGCCAATGGTGAAAAAATGAGTAAGAGTAAAGGAAACGTAGTTAATCCAGATGATATGGTTTGTGAATATGGTGCCGATGCGCTTCGAACTTATGAAATGTTTATTGGCGATTATACATCAGATGCGGCATGGAGTGAAAATGGATTAAAAGGATGTAAACGTTTCTTAGACCGTGTTTATCGCTTGAAAGATCATGTAACAGAAGAAGAAACTTATACACCTAGTTTAGAAATAATCATCAATCAAACCATTAAAAAAGTAGATGAAGATTTAGATAATATGAAATATAACACAGCAGTATCTGCTTTAATGATATTATTAAATGAATTTGAAGCACAAGAAAAAATCACAAAAAAAGATTATCATACTTTCTTACAATTATTAAATCCAATCGCTCCACATATTACAGAAGAATTAAATGAATTATGTGGGTATAAAACAACGATTTCCGATACTCCTTGGCCAAGTTATGATCCAAATAAATTAGAAAATAATACCTTCCAATTAGTAGTACAAGTAAATGGAAAAGTACGTGGAAAAATAGAAGTACATACGAATACGACGAAAGAAGAAATGGAAAAACTTGCTTTCCAAATTGAGAATGTAAAAACATTTACAGATGGAAAAGAAATTGTCAAGGTAATTACAATACCAAAGAAATTAGTAAATATTGTTGTAAAATAAAAGGAATGATTATTAGTCATTCCTTTTTTATCCATAAATTCCTTTTAACATATTAGATACTGCTGCATATACATAAGATATTCTATACCAAGTTGCAAAATTAACAATTCCTGTTACGGGAAGATTAAAGACACTTTGAAATTTTTTGACTGCTGCTACTGTGTCTGTTCCAAATATACCATTGGCATTTTTAATAGCAGGAATTGCTGGATAACTACCACGTATTTTATTGAGGGCATTTTGTAGTTGTCTAACTTCTTCCCCACAGGCACCTTCACTTAAATTATAGCCAGGAAAAGAAGTAGGAAGATTATCGACTAATTCGGCTGTTTTTAATTCAATTGTATTCCCATAATAATATCTTACGATTTGTAATGAATGATATCCTTGATCACCTAATGATTTAGACCCCCATTGACTAAGCCATCCTTTTCTAATTACATTTTTACCATCACAGTATTGTGCTAAAAAAGGATAACCACGATCAGGAAAAGTTAAATATTCCATAAATACTTCATCAACGGCATTAGAAATCGTATCAAAAATAGTTCTATTATGAGTATATTTTTGATCATATGCAGTAGAAGAAGTAATCGTAAAATTATATCCCTTTGATAAATACCATTCTGTATAAATACGGTTTAATGTAAAAGATACAATCGCATGAATATTTGCTTTTAATGTTTCCTTTGGCCAACTTGGATATATTTCTGAACAAGTTACATTTTTAATATAATCCGTAAATGTTACATAATAATTAGGTGCTGATGTATCACTAGGAATACCATCATGTACAATAATATATCCAGGTATAATTACTTTTGGTAATACTTTTCCCTCTGGATTTAAGTTATCAGGATTTTCAATAATTTTAGGATCTCCATTTTCCCATAAAGTAGGAGGAGTAATGATTGTTATATTTCTACCATATCCTTCTTGTGATGTATGAAAGAATACATCTTGATATGATTCAATCCCATCATAAATTTGTACACCAACAATGGAACTGATGCCAAGACCTTCTTTCGTAACAGTAATATTGTAAGTACTAAACGGTTGTATTTCTGTTTGTGGTTCTAAAGAATAATTTTTATCTGGGGCATCTAATTCTATGATTTTTGTTTTCCCAGATTGGTCTGTTATAAGATCAATTTCCGTATTATTCCCACTAATATGAACCTTTGCCCCTTGAATAGGCTCTGCAATATTATCAACAAAAACACTTACAACTAAGCGACCTTTTGCCATATCTTTCAAATCCTTTCTACTATCAATTTATTATATGTTTTATATAAAATAATTATCAATCTAAGAGAAACATATTTTATATTTTTAATATAATGATAGTAATGGAGGCGTTTTTATGAATAATGAATTAGAAGCAAAGCAATTAGTATTTCGGTATCCACCATTAGAAGAGGGGAGTACAGGAAATGAGGTTATTATCTTACAAGAAAAATTGAAATTATTAGGTGATTATGATGCTAGTATTACTGGTAGTTTTGGACCTCGTACTACAGAATCAGTAAAAAGATTTCAGCAAGATCAAAGGTTAGAACCAACAGGAGTAGTTGGGAAAGATACTTGGGAAGCATTATTTCGTCTAACGAATAATATGTTGCCAGCTAGTAAAATACAGACAAAACCAACACTTCGCCTTGGCAGTAGTGGGCCATATGTTATCGAACTACAGAGAATTTTAACGGATTTATTGTATTATAAGGGACCAATTAATGGAATTTTTGATTCTAGTGTACAAACTGCGGTAAAGTCATTTCAAAGTATCAACCATTTAACTGCTGATGGAATTGTTGGAAGAGATACTTGGAGTGCACTAGATACGCTTTATTCACCACTGGCAATTTGTGAAGGAGAAACAGGAGAGGAAAATACGATTTCTTACACTGTTGTAGCAGGGGATAGTTTATGGAGTATTGCCAAAAAATTTGGTACAACCGTTGATGAAATCAAACGATTGAATAATTTAACAAATGACACCATTTTTATCGGTCAAGTATTAAAAATTCCGGTAAAGGGAGAGTCTATCCCGCCACAAGATATATCTACTTATACTGTTGTAGCAGGGGATACGCTTTTTATGGGGAATAATGAGTATTAAATTAAATTTTATATATAAAACATTGCTTAAGTTTTCCCAACTTAAGTTTTTTTGGTATAATTTAATTATCAAGAACTTTTGAAAGGAGTATGATTTTTATGGAAGTAAAATTAAGTGAAGTAATTGATGCCCTATACTTTACAAACGATGAAATTGAATACTATTATAATCCAACTAATGGAGAAATATTTATGTCAAATATTGGAGATTATGAAAACTTAAATGAAGATGAATTGGATGAACTATTTGAAAAATCTATTATGTTACCCACTAGATATGACATTAATGAATATGAAATGATGGAAGATTTTGTAGAAACTATTGAAGATATTAGACTTCAAAATCAACTATATATTTCTCTAAATGGTAGTGGTGCATTTAGAAGGTTTAAAGATACTTGCATTAATTCTGATATTATTAACGATTGGTATAAATTTAGAGATGAAAAATATAAAGAAATTGCTATAAATTGGTGCAAAGAGAATAATATCAAATTTGAATAGGAGATGAATAATGAAGAAGCTTTTAAGAAATTATGATTTTGAAGATTATTTTGACTCACTTATACTATCTCGTGGAAAAAGTTACTATAAAGAAAATAGAATATTAGATATTTGGTGCCAACAAGACTTAGTAACTGCTTATATTGATGGCTCTGAAATATATAGAATTGAAATAAGAGCAAATGATAAGGAGTTGAATAATTTTTATTGTTCCTGTCCATATTCAGAAGATGGTGAATACATGTGCAAACATATTGCTGCTGTGCTTTATTATTTAGAAGAAAATGATATTCCAGAATTAGAAATTTCAAATAGAAAGAAAGTAAAAAAAGAAAAAGACAAATCCGAGCTTTCTAAAATATATGATGAAATGAATTATAAATTAAGAAAAATAAGTGATAGAAATGGTTTTGTTAATTATTATAATGGAAGATACTTTGTAGATTTAATTTCTAATGTATCTGATTACATAGATGATTTTATAGATAACGAAGAATATAACAATGCTTTTGAACTAATCAAATATACATATAGATTTATAAAGGATACTTCTATGGACGGTTCTAATGGTGAATTTCAAGATTCATTATATTTAATTAATGAAAGTGTAAGTAAACTTTTATATAATGATGAGTATTTTGATATCTTTTTAGATTATACTGAAGATATAGCATTAAATAATACTCTAGATGATTTTTCTGATTCCCCATTGCATGCATTTATCCTTTATGTTCATGATAACGGTTCAGCTAAAAAAGTTGTTAAAATACTAGATGAAATTGAGTTGAACACTTATGGAATATTTGTTAGTCAAATTTTAGATAAAATATCATTAACTTATGATTTCATTGATAAAAATGATGCTATAAAAATGTGCTATGAAAGTATTGAACATTGTGGAGTAAAAGAATTATTAATTAAGTATTTAAAAAATGATAATAAAATAGATGAAGTAATACGAATACTAAAAAATGATATTAAAAATCATGTAAGAAAAGATATGGCTTATGACAAATTACTAGATATTTATGATGAATATGGTAAATTAGAAGAAAAGAAAAAATTACTGCCGGAAGTTATAGTAGAAACAAATAGTTTTGCAAGATATAAGGAACTAAAAGATATGTATAGTGATTCTGAATGGAATTCTGTAAAAGAAAAAATAATTTCTAAAATTAGACCTAATAATAAGGATATTTTAGAAGATATTTATATGGAAGAGAATGAAACTAATAAATTATTTGAATTATTGAAGAAAAATCCTAGTTTGTATAGATTAGCAAAATATCAAGATGCAGTAAAAGATAAATATAGTAAAGAATTATTAAATTTTTATAAACCACAAATAATTGAAGAGTCAAAAAGAGTATTAGATAGAAAATGGTATCAAGAATTATGTCTCTATATTAGAAAAATGAAAGAACTTGATAATTCTGATGATTTTATCTTTGATATGTTAAAGGAAATGTATCCTAATTATAGGAGTAAACGAGCATTTAAAGAAGAAATAATGAATGTTTTAAGTCCTAAAAATAAACAAAGGTTTTATGAATTAATAGAAAAATAGAAAGTTGGTGAAATCTTGAAAAACAATATAATTATATATATATCAAAAGATGGTAATGTAAAAGTTGATGTTAATGTACAAAATGAAGATATTTGGATGAGTCAAGATGTAATGGCTAATCTTTATGATACAACTAAAAATAATATTTCAATACACCTAAAAAATATTTTTGATGAAGGTGAGTTAGAAAAAGATTCAGTTGTTAAGAAATTCTTAACAACTGCCAGTGATGGCAAAAATTACAATGTTTTACACTATAATTTAGATGCTATCATTGCTGTAGGTTATAGAATAAACTCTAAAAAAGCAACTGAATTTAGAATATGGGCAACTAGAGTTTTAAAAGAATACATGGTTAAAGGTTTTGCCTTAAATGATGAGAGATTAAGAAATAATGGAGGTAGTCCTTACTTTGAAGAATTATTAGCTAGAATTCGTGATATTAGATCTTCTGAAAAAATATTTTGGAGAAAAGTGTTGGATATTTATGCGACTTCAATTGATTACAATCCTAAAGATAATTTATCAATAGACTTTTTCAAAACTGTACAAAACAAAATGCATTATGCTACACATGGCAACACAGCAGCCGAGGTAATATTTACACGAGTTGATTCTAATAAAGAAAATTTAGGACTTACTAATTTTAAAGGTAATTATCCAACAAAAAGTGAAACTGAAATTGCTAAAAACTATTTAACTGAGGAAGAGCTTAATACTCTAAATAGAATGGTATCAGCTTATTTGGATATTGCAGAAATTAATGCTTTAGATAGACATCCCATGACAATGAAAGATTGGGTTAATGAGTTAGATTCATTTTTAAAGATGACAAGAAAAGATATTTTAAAAGATAACGGAAAAATATCACATGAAGAAGCGTTAAAAAAAGCACATGAAGAATATGATAAATATATGCAAAAGCATTTAACTACTGCCGAACAAGATTACTTAGAAATACTAAATAAAGAAATAGAAGAAATCAATAAATAATAGGTTGGTGATAATAGTGAGAAAAGTTTTAAAAACGAATTTGTGTAAAATAAATTATTCACAGAGTTTAGAAAAATTAGCAGAAGCAACTATCCAATTACTTGATAAAAAGATAATTGAATACAGATTGTTTTTTGAATCACCTATTAGTGAACAGATAGTTGTTAATTACTTTGATACTGTAGAAGAGTTTAGAGAATTTATATATGAAATTAGAGGTGAAAGAGATTCATTACCTGAATATGCTAGAGGAACTTATGATAATGGAATGGTTAATGCATGTGTAAATCCTAAATTTCAGTTAAAAAGGTTATATACTGCTAGTCATGAGTTGTTTCATATTTTGTATATGCAATATATATTAAATAATGATTATTCAAAAAGAATAGTTTGGTATGATGAAGGCATGGCACAATTTATGTCGGGAGAAAAAGATTCGTTGAATGACGACGGCATTTTTAAAGAATTTTATTTGAAAGTAAGAGAAGAAACAAAAGTAATCCCTCAGTTGAATAGCTTAGAACATGGGAATTCTTTTATTAATGAAGCTTATAATGGCTATGACCTAAGTTATTTATCTATAAAGTATTTATCAGAGATGTTAAGTGTTGAACAATTTAAAGGTTTAATGTCTGATTTTTCAAAGATTAGTCAATATGGAGATGATATAATTCAGAAAATGTTTAGTTATTATGATGCAAAGTTAGAAAACGAAATTGTAAAAAAATAAATTTAATCATCTTATAAAATTTAGTGAAAACTAGAAATTAGGATGATTTTTTGTGCTATAAATTATTCTTATTATTAGGTTTATCCTATATATCATCCTACAAATTAGGATGAATTTCGTAAGTACGAAATAAGAATGGTGCATATATGAACCCTTATTTTATAAGGAAAAGCGAGTGTATATGCACCATCTTCTTATCCTGCTAATCAGTAATTAATTAATTTTTTTGAATTTTAGGATAATATAAAAAATTAACAATAAAAATATAACTTGACTCCCATATTTTAAAGAGGTATCATCCATGCAAAAGGAGATGATGCTTATGAAAAATATAATGGAGGAATATGAAGTTAAGTAATATTTTTGAGTATGTAATATGCATACCAAATAATATTACTAAAATTAAAGTTAATGCCATAGGTTTAAATGGAGGTAATAAACTCTATGGTTGAATACAAAGTTAATTTAAAGTTTAAAGAAAATGGAAAATCTTTAAACGAAACAATAACTGAAGTATTAAAAATTGAATTACAAAAAAAGATTAATAAGACTTGTAATATTTTAAATTTAGAGCTACCATTCAATCATACTCATTATTTCCAAAAGGAAAGGAGAAATAATTAATGATTGGGAATAGTAGTTTTAAAGTAGGATTATATATAAGATTATCAAGAGATGATGGAAATATAGAATCTGATAGTGTTATTAGTCAAAGAAGTTTACTAAAACAATATGTTAAAGAAAATAATTACATAGTAGTAGATGAATATGTTGATGATGGATTTTCAGGAACTAATTTTGATAGACCAGCATTCAAAAAAATGATGAAAGATATTGAACTTGGTAAAATCAATATGATTATTACCAAAGACATGTCTAGATTAGGTAGAGATTATATTGGTACAGGTGAATTAATAGAAAAGTATTTTCCAAATAAAAATGTTAGGTATATTGCTATTAATGATGGTATAGACACATTTATAGATAATACTAATAATGACATAGCACCTTTTAAAGCTATAATGAATGATATGTATGCTAAAGATATTTCTAAAAAAGTTAAAACCAGTTTACATTCTAGAATGAAAGAAGGATTATATGTATCTGGTAAATGTCCTTTTGGTTATATGAAAGATCCAACAAATAAAAATCATTTAGTAGCGAATGTTGAACAAGCAGATACCGTTAAATTGATATTTGATTTAGCACTAAAAGGTAATACTTACCATTATATAGCACAATATCTTACAGAAAGAAAAATTAAAACTCCAGCATCTTATTACAATTATGTGTGGAATACAAAGTGCATAAATACAAATTGTATAAGCCAAGAATATGGTGTATGGGTTGATACTACTGTAAAAGCAATACTTACTAATCAGATATATGTAGGAGATACAGTTCAAGGTAAAACTAAAAAGATTAATTATAAACTTAAAAAGACGGTTAAAAATAACCCCAATGACTATATTATAGTTGAGAATACCCATGAGGCAATTATTGATAGAGATAAATTTAATTATGTACAAACTTTACTACCTAAAAATGTTAAAAGACCTGATAAAAAAAGATTTTATTTATTAGATGGACTTTTATATTGTGGAGATTGTAAACACAGAATAACAATTAGATACCAAAATAAAACAGGTAGAAGTTATACCACTTGTGATTATTACAGAACATATTCTAAATATCATGTTTGCACAACTCATACAAACAATTATGAAAATCTAGAAAGGATTATTTTAGATAATATAAAAGGAGTTTGCAAAAAGTATTTAGATAGAAATAAGGTAAAAGAATGTATTGGTAATATAAGCCCCATAGATAATACTTTAAAAATAAAAAAGCAAATAGAAAGTTTAGAATTTGCAAATAATAAATTAACTGAAACTTTGGATAAAAATTATATGAATATGTTAAAGGGTATTATTGATGAAGAACAATATATAAGAGTTAGTGAAAATCTAAAGCATGAAATAGAAAATAATAAATCAAGTATTGATAATCTTAAAAATGAAAATAGTGAATCCAATAAAATAGATAATAAAATGATAGAAAAATATATTGATGAATTTTTATCATTAGAAAATCCAACTAGGGAATTGATAATAAATTTGGTTGAAAAAATTTATATCTATCAGGACAAAACGATAGATATTATATTTACATTTAAAAATGTTACATAAAAAATGTATCTGGTGATAC
>CALVJW010000006.1 GCA_944332435.1 uncultured Bacilli bacterium
CTGACTTCTTACTTTCATCAATCGTTACTGTTTCATTTCCATATTCTTTTACGACACAGTATCCATTTAACCATGCTCTTAATTGTGTATCCATATCTTCATTAATATCTAAGGTAAATTTTGTTGGAACTGTTCCTTTCATATCTAAGTTGCTTGTTTCATCATAATGATATGGTGGATTGACTCCAGCAATTCCTTCCGTTGCTGCCCTTAATTCTGCCGACTTAATGACATTATATCCTGCATCTCTTGATGCTCCTTTTTTCGCATCGTTTATTACATTCATAATCAGTGGGGTTGCGATTAAAGCAATGACTGCTAGTATTACTATTACTGCGAGTAATTCAATTAAGGTAAATCCTGTATTTCTTTTTTTCTTCATTCTTTTATTCACTCCTTCTATTCTAACTTTAGTATATCAGTTTTCTAGTATACTATCAATATACTTTTCTCGACAATTTTCTATTTTCAAATCACTTCCTTTATTCAGTGTTCTTCTATAAAAAATAGGGAGAGGGCTAAATCGCCCCCCCCCATTTTTGCTTTTTGCTAATCAATTTCCATTTTATTATTAGCAATTTTCTAATGAGAAGAACTATTTTTCTTTATCATTAGTATAACATACATGCTTATCTATTTTCAAATTCTTTTTATAAAATAACTTATTAGTTCTAAAACTTAATTTTATTTTCAACATATTCTATAGTTTCTTCAATACTTAATGTAATTTGTTCCATTGTATCGCGATCACGAATTGTTACAGTTTCTTGATTTAAAGTATTATCATCAATCGTAATTGCGAATGGTGTTCCAATCACATCTTGTCTGCGATAACGTTTTCCTATATTTCCTGATTCATCATAAGTAGTCATAAAATGCTTACTAAATTTGTGATATACTTCCATCGCTTTTTCACTATGATATTTTTTCACAAGTGGTAATACTGCTACTTTATATGGTGCGATAGCTGGAATAAAATGCATAACTTCTCTCGTTGTTCCATCTTCTAAAGTTTCTTCTTCATAAGCTTCATCTAATAGTGCTAATACTACACGGTCACATCCATAACTTGCTTCCACAACATATGGTATATATTTTTCATTTGTTTCTGGATCTAAATATTCCATTGATTTTTTACTAAAGTTTTGATGGTTTGTTAAATCAAAATTGGTGCGGTTATGAGTACCATTGATTTCTCCCCAACCAAAATTAAATAAGTATTCAATATCACATGCAGCTTTGGCATAATGTGCTAATTTTTCATGGTCTTTAAATCTTAAATGTTCTTCTTGTAATCCCAAATCCATGAAGAATTGTTTTCCAAAATTCTTATAATATTCATAGTAATGTTCATCCGTACCTTCTTTACAAAAGAATTGATGTTCCATTTGCTCAAACTCAATTGTTCTAAATGTAAAGTTACCTGGTGTAATTTCATTACGGAATGCTTTTCCTATTTGGCCAATTCCAAAAGGTACTTTAAGACGCATACTTCTTTGAACATTTAAGAAATTAACAAATTCTCCTTGTGCTGTTTCTGGACGTAAGTATACAACACTTTTAGAATCATTCGTTACACCTCTATGTGTTTCAAACATTAAATTAAATTGTCTAATATCAGTAAAATCGTGTCCACCACAGTTTGGACAAGGTACATGATGTTCCTTAATATACGCTTTCATTTCATCCATACTCATTGCATCTGCATTCGCATTTGGATCAAATTCTTCAATCATATTATCAACACGATGTCGTGTCTTACATTGTTTACAGTCCATAAGAGGATCTGAAAAATTACTTAAATGTCCACTTGCTTCCCAAACTCGTGGATTCATTAAAATAGCTGCATCTACACCATAACTATTTGGTGATTCTTGAACAAAACGTTTCCACCAACATTTTTTTACATTATTTTTAAGTTCTACTCCAAGTGGACCGTAATCCCAAGTATTTGCAAGTCCATCATAGATTTCACTTCCTTGAAAAATAAATCCATATTGTTTACTTAAATTGACTAATTTTTCCATTGTTAACTTTTCCATTATTTTCCTCCTAATAAAAAAACTTTAGAATATATAAGGACTCAAATAATGAGCGGTTCCACCTTACTTATTCTAAAGAGAATCACTTTTTTTACATCGCTCTTTGGTTTCCATCCCACGTCATTGCTTGTCAATATCTAAGACAGTTACATTGTATTATAAAAGAAATCATTTGTCAATGATTTCCCATAATATTCCGTTAAACACACTTTAATTTTTTTGTATTTTTTTCTCCTACTTTTCGTAGACTATTTAAAAAATTTTGTGTATAAAAGTTACTTACAAAATAATAAGTAGAATCCAATAGTTGTGGATATCTTTTTAAATTAGATTGTACTATTTTTTCTGGAAATTTAATTAACCAATTTTGTTTTTTAAAATCATTACAATATTCAATTTCATGAATTGCTAAATATCTAACAAGATTTGCATGTAATTGTTTTACATCTATTCCTAATTTTTCATCGGCTATACCAATTGTCATTAATACTTCATTATAGTCAGGATATTCCATTGCAAGTTGTTCCAATGTTTGGGCATAAATTTCACCAGAAATAGGAAGTTTTACAGTTCGATAACATTTTCCAAATTCTATCGATTTTCCTCTTTTTTCTTCAAATATAATCGGATAATTACTGTGATATGCCATCACAGATAATAATAATTCAATTGCATCTTCTTTCATTTGTTTCTCCATTCTATTTTACGGGTGCAGTATCCATTTTACTATTCGTAATAAAAAAAAAACAAAAATTCGTCTGAAACAGTCGAATTCTTGTCCCATTTATTTATTTGTTACATATTTCATATATTAAAACTAAAAATACTCTAAACAATTTTTCATCTTATCATCTCCAAATAATGTAAAAATAAACTCCAAGAAAGTTGGCAACATCAATAAAATAATAGCAATAATTAAACGATTTACAAATGTCTTCCATGCTTTTTTCATATCATCAGCATTATCACTGGCAGTTGCCCTAGTAAAATCCATCATTCCCATAACTACAACAACAACCATAGATAATAGAATAACAGTTCGATAAACTTTACCTAATAAGACTGCCATTCTTTCACTTAATAAGCCATTGCAAACATAGTAATTTTCTTCTTTGATTTCACCATAATAACTTTCATCTTTTTGTCCTGCTAAATTTGCTTTATATAGTTTTTCCAAATCTGCCTTAGATTTTTTCTCACCTTTATCATTCGTACAAGTTTCGTCTTTACATTCCCATTTATTTTTTGAGCGCCAAGCCCGAAACTTTATATCATCATCATACATTTGCTTCAATTTATCTTCGCTTACCGTCTCATTTTTATAATTGGTACAAGTTCCGTTTTTACATTCCCAGCTTTCTTCTTTTTTGTACTCTTCAAATTGTTCATTATAAGTAACGGAATCTTCCCAATCCGGGCGCCATGAATCTGGTAGATCTGATACATCTTCAGCTTTTACTATTGTAGGAATTAAAAACAAAACTCCTATTATCATTAAAAATATAATATTTCTTTTCATTTTATCTCTCCAATCAATATTATTATAACATAAAAAAACAAATCTGAGTCCCTAGATTTATTTTACAATCTTATTTAAATTTTGTATAAACGCTTTGCTCTTTAAATATAACCCGGTATATCTTTCATAATATTCATCTAAAAAAGTATTAATTTCAAATTTATATTTATCTTTGATTTCTAATTTTTCTATTTTAGAAATATCAACATAGTAAAACATTCGAATTAATTTAATTGTTTTTGGATCATTTACATGTTCTTGCATTGTCTTACAATTACTACATAAATAACCGCCTAAACTACTCGATAATGTTGTAATATTTGTCTTAGATCCACATTTACAACAACCATCTAAGATTGGCATCACTCCTAAGTAATCTAAATATTTTAGTTCAATTATGTTAGTTATAATCATTGGATCATAACCTTCTTCTATTTTTAGTAAAGCATCTATCAACAATTGATAAATTACTTCATTATTATTATGACGATAAACTTGCTCAGCTAGTTCTAATAAAAAACTAGCGTAACTAATTTTATCAATATCCATTTTTATTTCTTTAAAATAGTTTAAAACATCCACATTTGTCAAAGTAGAAAGTTTATCTTGTTTGTAAACAATATAAAAATATCCATAAGTCAATTTTCCTGTAACACTTCGAAGTGGACTTTTCATTGTTTTAGCCCCCTTCGCCATCAATCCGATAATTCCATGTTCTTTTGTAAATAAATTTATAATTTTACTTGTTTCGCCATAACTTTTCTCGTTTAAAATAATACCTTCTACTTTTTCAATCACGATTACACTCCCTTTTGACTACTTTGTTCTAATCGTTCTAATTCTTTATATTTCATATAATATTCAATTTTACCAGTTTTTCGAAACATATCCCAAAGTAATTGTTTCATAAAAATAATCACCTCTATTACTATAGTGGTAATTATTTTTATCTTTATTCAAAATCATGAAAACCAAACTCTTGTAAATACTTTTCTCGATCACACCATTTTTTTATTGTTCTAACATAAATTTCTAAATAAACAGGGCAACCTAGTAATTCTTCAATTTCTGGTCTTGCTCTTACACCAATTTCTTTTACCATGGAAGCATTTTTTCCAATTACAATCTTTTTTAACGCATCCCGATCTACAATGATACAAACATTAATAATATATTTATTTTTTGTTTTCTTCATTTGTTCTGTAATGCAAGTTAAAGAATGGGGAATTTCATCATTCGTCAATTGAAATACTTTTTCTCTTACGATTTCACTTACTAAAAAGGAAATTGGTTTATTTGTAATTTCATCTTCTCCATAATATCTTACCTGATCTGGTAAATAAGTACGAATTGCTTTCATTAGTTCTTCAATATTTCTCTTTTTTAAAGCGGATACAGGAACAATTTCTTTAAATGGATATAAATCTTTATATTCTAATATTTTTTGAAAAATTTGTTCATTTGATAAACCATCAATTTTATTTAAAACTAAGATTACAGGTTTTTCAGCTTGCTTTAATCGCTCTAATATATATTGATCACCTGGTCCTAATTTTTCTTTTACATCCGTTAAAAATAAAATAACATCCACATCGTCAATACTATAATAAGCTTGTTTATTTAAATATTTTCCTAATTTATGATTTGGTTTATGAATTCCAGGAGTATCAACAAAAATAATCTGAGTATCATCATCGTTGTAAATTCCTTGGATTGCATTTCTGGTAGTTTGTGGTTTATTAGAAGTAATCGCAACTTTTTTACCAACAATACCGTTTAATAAAGTAGATTTTCCAACATTAGGGCGCCCAATTAAACTAACAAAACCACTTTTCATTTTAAATCCTCCTCACTAAAAGGAAAAGGACATAGTTCTGCGACTGTAAAAACTCGTTTTTCACCATTTTTATTCATACAGGTTATTTTCGCTTGTTTATCAAAAAATTCTAATATTAATTGCCGACATACAAAACAACATGTACTAATTTCACTATTATCTACCATGACATAAATTTCTTGAAAATCACCCTTCTTATATCCATTTGCAATCGCTGTTGTAATTGCGTTTCTCTCGGCACAAATTCCTGCATGAAAGGATGCATCTTCAACATTAACACCAGAAAACATTGTTCCATCTTTCATTACGACAATTGATGATACTTTAAAATTAGAATACGGACTATAAGAGTTTTGTAATAATTGTTGTAACTTTTCTACCATAACTTCTCCTTTATAACGTTGTAATTAATGTAATAATTTTAGGAAGAAAAATAATTCCCCCACAAAAAATAGCTGTTATTGCAAACACAAATACAGCAGCGCTCGCCGTATCTTTTGCAATTTTAGCTAATGGATGTATTTTAGGACAACTTAAATCTACTACTGCTTCAATCGACGTATTAATTAATTCTGTTGCGATAACAAGGCCAATTACTAATACACAAATTAACCACTCGAATAAATTGAGTTTAAAGAAGATTCCGGCTAAAATAACAACCATCATTGCAAGAACATGAACAAACATACTCTGTTCATATTTATAGGCATATCGAAGACCATCTATAGAATATCCAAAACTTCGAATAAAACGACCTATTCCCATTTTCTTTTGTTCTTCTCTTTGCTCTTGATTCATATTCTACCACCTATCCAAACACCAACATTTTTGGTATAAAAATAATTAAAAAACAAATAAAAGCTACACCCGAAAAGACAAATACAGCGGCACTTGCCGTGTCTTTTGCAACCTTTGCTAACGGATGTATTTCCTGTGTTACTAAGTCTACTACCGCTTCAATTGCGGTATTAATTAGTTCTGTTGCACCAATTAGTCCTAATACCATAACACAAATTGCCCATTCTACTTCACTAATTTTGAGCAAAATTCCAAGTGTTACTACAATGATGCAAGAAATCATATGAATTGTCATACTTTGTTCATATCGATAAGCATAATGCAATCCCGAAAAAGAGTTTCTAAAACTATCCAAAAAACGTCTTTTACTAAATTTCTTTCTCTCTTGTAATTCCGTATTCATTTAGTACCTCCTCTTGCTTTGCAAACATAATTTTTTCTTCTTTTTCTGTCATATGATCATACCCTAACAAATGGTAAAAACCATGAATACATAAAAAGGCGTACTCTCTTAATAAACTGTGTCCATACTCTTTTGCTTGTTCTTTAGCTTTATCAACACAAATATAAATATCACCTAATACTCTACCATCTAAAAATTCAATATCCTTATGATCTTCTAATGCAAAGGTAATAACATCTGTTTCACGATCAATTCCTCGATAAGTATAATTCAATTTATGAATCTCTTCTTTATTTACAAAAATAATATTAAATTCAACCGGTTCTATTTTTTCTTTTTTAATTGCAAAATTAATGAAATCTTTTAATGTTTCTATATAAGGTATTTCTTCCTTGGTTTCATTAAAAAATTCAACTTGATTCATACTATGCCTCCTACTACCACTGCTTGATAAAAATAAAAGCTAATTCCAATCAAAATCAACACTATTATTATATTATAAAAGATTTCGTTTTTCAATATAGGTGGTAGTTTTGCTTGTAACTTTGTTAAGATATAGCAAATGTAAAATCCACAAATTCCTCCGAGTATATTTAAAACAATATCATCAATATCAAATACTCTCCCAATACAAAGTTGTGTAACTTCAATCGTAGCGGATGTAATAACACTCAAAATCACTTCACTACGTAGTTTTTCTAATTTTAAGAAATAAGTAATAAAAAAACCATATGGCATAAACATAATCATGTTGCCAATTACATTACGATAAAATAAAGGGCTTCCTAATTGATAGCGAAACATTTCTTTAAATGGAACAAAATTAGAAGAAGACCAACTAACATCTTGAAAAGTTACAACATAAAATAAGCATAAAATATAAATTAAGAATGCCAACTGTAACACTTCACGATAAAAAATAAACTTTGTCTTATTTTTTATATAGTAAGTAATTTTCATACTAGCTAAAATAGTAGTCAATATTAAAATCATTGGCCAACTATTTTTAAAAATATTGATTACTATTTCAGTCATCATAGTAATACCTCAATTCTATTCTTTTTTTGATTCTTCTAATTTCTTTTTCACTTCTTCTTCATCTATTTTTTGATATGCCGTAATATCTTCATATACAGTAAAAAATACATCTAGTCTTATTTTACTCTCTTTTGTACTAACTTTCAAATCTTTTGTGGAAATTATATACTCATTTTTCTTTAATTGTTCCTTCATTTTTTTTATTGCCAACTTTCTTGCTTCTGTAATTGCTTCATCAATTGTATAAATTTTATCTTTTACCGTAACTTCTTCTTGCTCTTCTTTTACAAATTGAAATGGTAGAAATAAATGTTGCAATAATATTTTATCGCTTTTTTTACTTTGTTGAAATGGATGGAAATTAAATAAATCGAAATGCCAATTTAAAAACCGAATTTGATATACTGTTTTCTTTTTTCCTGTGTAATTTTCTTCATAATATAAATATGGGAATTCTACAGAACTTTTATACCATACTTCGCCAAATATTTTTCCATCAGCACTAATTACATCTTTCAATTCTTCATTTAAATAAATTTCACCACTAATAACCGTATCCCCTTTTCCAACATAATGATTAATCTCCCTTGTTATCACTCCATTTTTTGCTTCCACCTTTTTTAAAATAGCCGGTTTTTTTGCAACAACATTTCTTTTTTCTAGATCTTCGTTCTTTTGATTTTGCTTTCTTTCTTCCACCTTAATTTGATACTTTGTCCCAATATTAATAATTTCTATCCATTCTAACTCTTTTTTATGATTTTCTAAGATTTCTTTTTTTATCTGTTCTATTTGGTCATAACTTTTTTTTAAATGATATTTTTGAATTCCATATTTTTCAACTTCATTTAATAATAAATTTCTAACATTTTTATCAGAATGAATTACTTCTACTTCTGTAATAACTTGTGTAAGAAATAGTAAAATACATGCTCCAACAACTAAAGAGAAGAAAAATATTTTATAAGAAAAAAATTGTTGTTTGATTTTTAACCAACCATAAGAATTCAATATTTGAATGTCATAAATTGTTTTTAACTTTTCTACTTGCTCGTAATCTTCCGCATAAATTTTAACAAATACTTCATTATAATTACAATATTTAATTTCTAACAAATCAATCTTATGATTATTTAACCTTCTAAGAAAACGTTCAATATTTTTTCCACTTATTTTTATTTTTATGATATTTTTCAAATGATCACCTAAATTCTATTTGTTCCACACAACCTTTAATTAATACTTCATCGCCAAGTAATTTAGCTAAAGAAAGATTCTTCCCCTTAATTTGTAAGATTCCATTTTGATGTCTAACAATCATTTTTTCAGTGCTAATTTCACCAATACTTGTAAAACTGACTATATGAAGATATTCTGGATACAAATGAACTTCTAAATTTTCCGGCAATAAACATCCTCTTATTTTACTTAGTAATTCCATAATATCACCTATCTCATTGTACGAAATTTTTCTCTTGTTTATGTATAAAAAAAGATTTGATGATCAAATCTTAAAAGAATCAATATTTTCAATATGACATTGCGGTAAAAATTCTTCGAACATTCCAATATCAATATTTTGCGCATTTTTTAAGTTAAAACTTAATTCTGTAATGCCATACTCATTCATAATAATATACATTTTTTGTTTTAATCTACGAATTTCTTCCATATTAGCAAAACCTTCTACAGAAATAACTAAAGTATTTTTTTTATATTCTAACTCTGTTTTCATCATTTTCTCATCTCCAACAGAACTATATCATAGCAATCCTAAGAAAAAAACGAATTCGACAAAAGTAGAAAAAGAAAATCTAGTTACGTTAATTCAGTATCTAAATGTTGTAAAACTATGGTATAATCATTGTAATGGAAGTGATATTTATGCGTAAAACAATTAGTATTATTATTGGAAAAATTTTCGTATTTATCGGGAAGTTATTACATCGTGGTTCTAGCTTACCAGGTAGTATTGCACTAAAATTATACCCTAATTTAATGCATGAATTTAAAATGCCAGAAATTGTAATTGCTGTAACAGGTTCTAGTGGGAAAGGAAGTATCACTAGTATGATTGCTGAAATTTGTAAAAAAGCAGGATATAAAGTAGCTCATAATTCTAAGGGTTCTAATTTAAGTGCTGGAATTACAACTTTATTATTAGAACATAGTACAGTTCATGGAGGAATAAAAAGTGATATTGTGATTGCCGAAGTAGATGAACGTTACTGTAAATATGTTTTTCCTTGTATCAAACCAAAGTATGTTGTAATTTCCAACATTACTCGTGATCAACCACCAAGACAAGGACATTTCGATTTAGTATATCAAGAAATAAAAAAAGCGCTTACTTCTGATATGCACCTTATTTTATCAAGTGATGATCCAATGTTACAAAAATTTGTATTAGAAAAAGAAAATCCCGTTACTTATTATGGAATTGATAAGAATCGTTATTCTTATATTGTTAGTAAATTTAAAAACTTAAATTTTACTTATTGTCCAATTTGTCATACAAAATTAATTTACGATTATTATCATTTTGAAGAAATTGGTGATTATCATTGTCCAAATTGTCAATTCAAACGTCCTTTAGCAGATATTACTTGTACTGATATTGACTATGATAATAAAGCGATTACAATTCAAAATAATAAGAAAACCCATATCCCATATCAATTATTATACTGTGTTTATAACTCTTTAGCTGCTTATACAGCAACAAAATTATTAGGAATAAAAGAAGATGATATTCTTACTACAATTGATGAAATTGCCGGTAATACCAAGAATTTTAGTATCTATCATTATCAAGATCGTAAAGTTCACATATTAAATAATAAAAATGAAAATAGTAGTACGTTTAATCAATCTATTTTATATGTTGATCGAATGAAGGGAGAAAAAACAATCGTTATTGGTTGGAAAGAAATTAGTAGGCGCTATGCGTTTGATGACTTATCATGGCTTTATGATATTGATTTTGAAATTCTAGCGAAACATGATATACATAGTGTGATTTGTGTAGGATTACATTGCTATGATATTGCAACAAGAGTAAAATATGCCAATATTGAAGAAAAGAAAATTAAAACCTTCGATTCATTAGAAGAAGCCGTTCCATATATTAAAAAAAGAACCAAAGGAGATATTTATGCAATCTTAAACTTCGATTATGTCGTACCATTTCAAGAATTAATGAATGGAAGTGAAAATGAATGATAACAATTGCTCATCTATATTATGACCTATTAAATTTATATGGAGAAAGTGGAAATGTAAAAGCATTAAAAATGGCATTAGAAAGTATTGGAGTCGATGTTACTGTAAAATTGTTAACAACCGATGATACATTAGATTTTTCACAATATGATTTTGTTTATTTGGGAATGGGAACAGAAGAAAATCAAATGTTAGCATTAAAACATTTATTATCTTACAAAGAACAAATAAAAACCGCAATTGAGCATGGAACTTTTTTTCTAGCAACAGGAAATGCAATGGAATTATTTGGAAAATACATCATTGATCAAACTGGTAAAAAAATGAAAACACTTCAAATTTTCCCTTATACGACGAAATTGGAAACATTTCGAATGGTAGATGAAGTTCTTGCGAAAACAGAGTTTACTTCTTCCCCTATCTTAGGATTTCAAAATCAATTTGGTGTTATCAAAGATAGTAATCATCCAATCTTTACAATGATAAGAGGAATTGGAAGTTATCCAAATAGTAAAAAAGAAGGTTATATGAACCATCACTTTTTCGGTACTTATTTTATTGGACCTATCTTAATTCGTAATCCAGAATTATTAGAATATTTTTGTACCGAGCTTTGTAAAGAAAAGAAAATTAAAACAAGAAAAAAATTGAAATTAGATCTAGAAAGAAAAGCGCATAATCAATTTATCGAACATTATTATAAAGAAGAAAAGGCAACAAAATAGTGAGTTGCCTTTTCTTTTTAATAATGCTTTCATACTTATTTTACTCATTCATTTCAAACTAGCAGTTTTTCCACAATTCTACTTTTTTCTCTTCTAATTCTTCTTTTGATATGATAATTTGACTTTCTTTTACTCCAACCCATTCATCATCTAACCTAATTTCATTGAACATATCTTCCGCTGTATATCGAAAAGGAACTAAAATAATACGTACAAGTTCTTGTTTTTCTAGATCATGTTCAAACCCTTCTGGTTCATAAGATGTAATATTTCCAGGTTGTAATTGCCAATCTTGATTTAGATTTTCTCTTTTATAATAATAATATTGAAATACAAAATCTAATCCTTCCTGTTGTAATTTTTTACGATCTAATGACTGCAATAATACTTTTTTCATATTTTCACCTCACTTTTATTATAACAAAAGATTTCCTACAAAAAAAGAGACTTATTTGTCTCTTAATTTAGCATCTAATGTTGTTTCTACTTTTTCAATAATATGGTTAAATACTTGTGTTACTTCTTCATCATTTAAAGTACGAGTCATATCTTGGAATTCTAATGAATAAGCAATTGATTTTTCATCAGGCTGAACATTTTCACCTACATAAACATCAAATACAGATACATTTGTAAGTAATCTTCCACCGGCTTTCATAATTACTTTTTTAATTTCTTCACTGGTTACTGTTTGTTTTACAATAAACGCTACATCTTTTTTTACGGTTGGATATTTATTTAATTCTTTAAATTTAATACCACGTGTTTTAATTGTCATTAATGCTTCTAAATTAATTTCAAATACATAAATTTCTTG
Organism: uncultured Bacilli bacterium; assembly: GCA_944332435.1. GTDB lineage: Bacteria > Bacillota_I > Bacilli_A > RF39 > UBA660 > MGBC107952. The sequence continues at coordinate 12,402 of CALVJW010000006.1, forward strand.
TTTATTTCTTTTTGGATGAACTTGACCAAGATATCCTACTTTTGTTCGATCAACAATAATGTTTGCCGTTCTTCCTGGATGCATATCACTCATTGTTTCTTCTACTTCAAAATGATATCTTCCTTTTAATCCAAAATATTGTAATAAATTTTCAACAATTCCTTTTACTGTGTAAAAGTCAACATTTACTCTAATACCTTGCCAACTATTTGTTAAATAAGTTCCTGACACTAATCCAGTTAGCACTGGTTTTTCTATATACTGATTATCTTCTTTATAATAAATACTTCCCGTTTCATAAATTTGAACATCTTTGATTCCTCTTGCTCGATTATACTGATAAACGTTTATTAATGAAGGAACAAGACTTTTTCGCATTACCTTTCTGTCTTCACTCATAGGAGAAGCTAGAATTATACTTTCTTTTTCATCGCCACCAAACCAGTTACTTTCTTCCTCACTTAAAAGTGAATATGTAATCACTTGATTTAATCCTAAAGATTGCATTCTTTCACGAATACATTTCAAATCAGATCCTTTTTTACTATATCCACCTTTTCTAACCGTACTAGAAGGCATTCTACCTACTACATGTTCATACCCATAAATACGTCCTACTTCTTCAATTAAATCTTCTTTAATAGTAATATCTAATCTTCTAGTTGGAACTGTTACAACAAAGATATTCTCCTTTTCCTCTACTGCAAATTGTAAACGAGAAAAAACATCTTTTACATCTTCTTTTGTTAGATTCATACCAAGTACTTGGTTAATTTTATCTAAACTAATTTCAATTTTTTTATCTTCATGATTTGCTTCATCATGAACAAGCATTCCTTGTAAAACTTCTCCACTTGCGTACTTTTCTAATAACATACATGCACGCGTAATTGCTTTTTTTGTACGATTTGGATCAATTCCTTTTTCGTAACGACTACTTGCTTCACTACGCAAAATTGTCTTAGCTGTATAACGAATATTTAATGGATTAAAAATAGCGGCTTCAATAAAAATATTCTTTGTATCTAATTCAACTTCCGTATTTAATCCACCCATGACTCCAGCTAAACAAACCGCTTCTTTTTCATTTGCGATAACAATATCATTTTCTTTTAAAACTCTTTCATTACCATCTAATGTCGTCATGGTCTCATCTTTTTTCGCATTTCTTACGATAACATGATTTCCAAGACGATCAGCATCAAAGAAATGAAGTGGTTGACCATATTCTAGCATAACATAATTACTAATATCTACTACATTGTTAATTGGACGAATCCCACTAGCCATGAGCCTTGTTTTAATAAAATCTGGACTTTCTTTTATTACAACATTTTTTACTAACTTTCCAAGATAAATAGAACATGCATTTGTCTCTACATCTAATTTCATAGATTCTTCAATGTTTCCATCGATTTCATGAACTTCAATCTCTGGTTCGGTTACTGATTTATTGTAAATTGCCCCTACTTCATAAGCCATACCTAAAACACTCATCAAATCGGCACGATTAGCAGTTAATTCAAAATCAATTGTTTCATCATCATATCCTAAATATTTTACAGCATCCATTCCAACGGGTGCATCATCTGGTAAAATGTGAATCCCTTTTTTATCTTCTTCTGTAACATATTTAGAATCTAATCCTAATTCAGCTAATGAACAAATCATTCCATTTGATTCCATTCCTGCTAATTTTGCTTTTTTAATTTCAATACCAGATAGTACAGCCCCTACTTTTGCAACAATTACTTTTTTTGCTTGTCCTACATTAGGTGCTCCACATAAAATTTGTACTGGTTCTTCTAATCCTAAATCAACTTTACAAATACTTAATTTTTTAGATTCAGGATGCTTTTTACATTCCAATATTTCTCCAACTACTAAATTTTTTGCATCGCAAATGGCTTCGATACTTTCATATTCATTTCCAGCAAAAACCATTTTTTCTGCTAAATCATGATAATTTATATCTTGAATATCAACATAATCACTTAAAAAACTTTTACTTACTTTCATCCGTAGATCCTCCTTCCTTTCGATTAAAATTACTAATAAAACGCATATCATTTGTATAGAAATGACGAATATCATTAATGCCATACTTTAGCATAGCAATTCTCTCAGGTCCCATACCAAAAGCAAAACCTGTATATTTTTCTGGGTCATATCCACATTCTCTTAGCACATTTGGATGAACCATTCCACTACCTAAAATTTCAATCCATCCTGTTCCTTTACATAAACTACAACCTTTTCCACCACATTTAAAACAACTAACATCTACTTCAAGAGATGGTTCTGTAAATGGGAAGAAACTTGGTCTAAAACGAACTGTTCTATCTTCGCCAAACATTGTTTTAGCTAAAATTTCTAACGTTCCTTTTAAATCAGCGATGGAAATATTTTCATCAACTACTAACCCTTCAATTTGATGAAATTGATGTGAATGTGTTGCATCATCATTATCTCTACGATATGTTTTACCAGGGCAAATCATACGAATTGGTGATTTTTCTTTATTTGCTTCCATCGTTCTTGCTTGAACAGGCGAAGTTTGTGTTCTAAGTAACATTTCTTCTGTAATATAAAAACTATCTTGACTATCACGTGCTGGGTGTCCCTTTGGTAAATTCAACTTTTCAAAGTTGTATAAGTCTTGTTCAATTTCTGGTCCTTCTACCACATCATATCCCATTGAAATAAACAAATCACATACATCATCAATTACCATTTGAATTGGATGTTTTCCCCCTACTGGTAATGAAGTACTATCTAATGTAATATCAATTTTTTCTTTTGCTAATTTTTCGTTTAATTCTTTTTCTTCTAATTCATTTTTTGCTTCTTCAAACCACGTATTTACGTCATTCTTAAATGAATTTAGTAAAGCACCAAATGTTTTCTTCTCATCTACTGGTAATTCTTTCATCATCCCACTTAATGCAACAATTGGTCCTTTTTTTCCTAAATACTCTACTTTTAACTCATTCAATTCTTTCACTGAATGAATTGTTTCTAATTTTGCTTTAATTTCTTTCTTTAATACATTTATTTTTTCATTCATAATAACCCTCCTCTATATTACATCTTTTTTCATTTTATGAAATGTATCATTCCATTTTAAAAATTGATAAATATAATTTGTAACTTCCTCTTTTTTATGACTAATAAATACTTGATGTCTTACATCTCTTAATACCGTTAAGTATTTACGTGTTGCTCGCAAAGAGTCATAAGCATAAACACTTGATTGAAACGGCACAACATCATCGATATTTCCTTGTAATATCAAAGTTGGACATGTTACTTTTTCAATATAAGGTTTATATTCCTTGACTAATTTTGTAAACTCAACAAGTTGTTTCGCTGGTACACTTCTAATTTTAGAAAGTAAGGTATCGTATCCTACGACACCTTTTCGAGTTTCCCCTTCGAAAAAGGATTGAATATCTGCTTTATTTTGATCAAAGCTTCCATATAAGAACGCAGGAGCAACTAGAACTAATTTCTTTACTCTTTTAGGATATTTACTTGCAAGATAACTCGCAATAACACCACCCATACTATGACCAATTAAATAAATCGTATGATAATCGCGAAATAAATCTAATAGTGCATCTTCTGAACGTTTTATCCAACTTTGATATGGAACTTTTCGCATAAATGGTGTTTCATGTCCTGGCATCGTAAACGTATAAACATCTAATTCAGGATAGCGTTGTAATGTATTAATACAATATTCATTTTCATAATAACTGGCAGAAAAGCCATGGATAAATAAAACTGCCTTTCGAAATAACATAACGTCTCCTTTCTTTAAATGGATACTACGATACGAAAAAATCACGTCCTAAACTAAGGACGTGATTACGTGGTACCACCTTATTTCGTAGATATACTACCTCTTCACTAAAACGCGTGACCGTTATATCTTTGCAATATAAAGCTCTCAAAGTGAATTCATAAGTTTTTATTATTCGTTTCCATCAACCACGAACTTTCTATCAATAAAATAGCTTATTACTACTCTTTGGTCATTGCCTCTTTTTAAATTATATCATATTTTTATGATTGTTCAAACTTTTTCTTTTTTACATAAACAGGTTTTGCTTGTTTTACTTCTTGTGTTTGCTTTATTGTACTTGTTACTTGTAAAAAAGCATCACGTAATAATGGATCTAAAAAATGGATTAATGAAACTAATTCTGATTCTGTTAACTCTGATTTAATTTTTAAAGGTTGAGTTTCACATTTAACACTTTTACAAATGCAATTATAGATGTTAATTAAATCATGAATTTCCATATGAATTGGCATATAAGCGTCATCGTCCTTATGCATTGGAATCTCTATTAATTCATTCTCTACTAATAAATAATTTTTTCTATTTTTAGAATCCATTACCATATAAAATACTTGATCTACCGTATCTTCAGTATTAATACAAGCATAAATATTTTGTGTTTGATATAATTGTTCTTGATTATTTGTATTTTTCATCTCTATCAACTCCGTTTTGACCTGTATTGTATCATAATAAAAAAAAGAATACAAGTATTATTATGAAATTGTAACTTTGTATTCATATGTTTCGTTATTATTTGTAATGGTAATGGTTGTACTTCTTGACATTTTTGCATTCGTTTCATGATTTTCTACTTCCCCAATATATCCACCATCAATTAATTCTCCTAATGTCAAAGTATAAGTTTCTCCGTTATCAGGAATTTTCATTCTATTATCCGCTTCCCAATTTTTTGTTGCGGCAATAATATTGCTAATTTCTGTTTGATTCGCATCTTTCCTAGACTGTGAAATATATTTTTCTACTTGTGGAAAAGCAATTAAAGCTACTACAGATAGTAATACTAATACTGCCAAAAGTTCAATTAATGTAAATCCTTTACTTTGTCTCATTCTATCACCTACTATTATTAGAATAGCATATTTTGTTCTTTTTCTCAAGTACAACAAAATCCCCAATTGGGGATTTTAAGTTACATCATATCTTCTAACTTCTCATTTGCTTTTTTTATTGTTTTATCTACTGTTCTTTCTACTTTACGCATCATTGGCTTATTGTATTTATCATATAAATACATACATCCTGCACCAAGTGCAACTAGAGCTAAATTTTTTCCCATTTTCATTTCAATCACCTCTTTAGTTAAAAAATATGAGCCAGTGTATATAAAAACTTATATACACTCTTAATATGAACGAATTACAATTGTTTATTCATATTTTGTAACATTTCTTTTAAAGTAGTTTTTCTCACATATTCTTGATTGTTTTTTACTGCAAATTCAAAAGATTTTACTTCACCAATTAAAATCAATTTCTTTTTTGCTCTTGTTACACCTGTATAAACAAGTTTACGATATAACATTCTATGATAATTATGACTAATCGGCATTACCACTACTTCAAATTCACTTCCTTGTGATTTATGAATCGTAATCACATAACCATGTTTTATTTTTACAAAATCCTTTGGTAAATATTTTACAACAATCCCATCATAGTCAACATATATTTCATTTTTACCACTTTTACTATGATTGGCAGGAATAATATACTTTATCACACCAATATCTCCATTAAATACATTTTCATCTGGCATATTTACTAATTGTAAAATTTTATCCTGTTCCCTAAAAATAGTGTCACCGTATTTTATTTCCACCTTGCTATCATCTCTTGGATTAAATACATCTTGTAATTCTTTATTTAAAATATCAATGCCATTTTCTCCACGATACATTGGTGCCATAATCTGTACTCTTTTTTCATGATATTCTTTTTCTTTTAATTGACGGCATAAATTCTTTAAATTCATATTGATACTAGAACTAGAACAATTTAGAAAGGTATAATCACTATGTGTTTCTAAAAATTTGGAACTTAAGCTACCTTCTTTTATTTCACTAGCTAATGTTGAAATATAAGAATTTTCATCTTGGCGATAGAGATGTTCCAATTGAACCGTCGGAATTACTTGACTATCGATCATATCCTTTAAAATTTGCCCAGCTCCAACACTTGGTAATTGATTATAATCTCCAACTAATACAATTTGAATTTGGTTCGTTAATCCTTTTAATAAATGATTTAATAATAATGTATCAATCATACTTACTTCGTCTACAATAATAAATCGACTAAAATCTTTATTAAATTCATTGACTGCAAATTCATTATTATCTTTATTCCACTTTAGAAAGCGATGAATTGTAGAAGCACTATGTAAAGTAGACTCACACATTCGTTTACTTGCACGCCCCGTTGGCGCAAGAAGACATAAATTAGCATCTAATTCTTCTGCATCCATTTTATGTATACGCGCATATAGTTCTACAATTGCTTTCATAATGGTCGTTTTCCCAGTTCCCGGTCCACCAGTGATAATCGTAATAGAATTAGTTAATGCTGTTACAATCGCTTCTTTTTGCTTTTCGTTATAAATAATATCATTTTCTTTTTGTAATGTTTCTAAATAGGTCGTTAATTTGGGATAATGAAATGTTTTTTTCTGCACTAAAGAAGTTAACTGAAACGCAATATTTTTTTCTGCTTCGTACATTTCTTTTAAATATAATTTATTTTCTTCTACGACAACTTTGTCTAATAAACGTAAATTATGTAAATAATTAGTAAATTGCTCTAATGTAATTTCTATTTTCAAATAACGATTTAACTGTTTAAACACTTCTTCTTCCCTTAAATAAGTATCACCTTGTTTAAAAGATAGTTGTTCCATAATATAAATCATACATGATTCTATTCTATTTTCTTCCATTCGATCATAGCCAAGTTTCATTCCAATTTCATCTAATTTAGGAAAAGAGATTTCATCAACATCATCTAATAACTGATAAATATTATGCTCAATTGTTGTGATAGTATTACTTTTATAATAATTATAAATATTTAAACTATCTTTCATACTAAATCCCAAATCAGTTAAATAGACAATTGTTTGATGACTTTCTTCGTATTTTTGCAATGTTTTTATAATATGATCCATTTTCTTTTTACTAAGTTTTGGTACTAACATCAAACATTCTGGTTCTTCTAAAATACAATCTAACGCTTGTTCACCTAAAGTATCGACAATTCTTTCCGCCATTTTTTCCCCAATTCCATGAAATAAATCACTTGATAAAAAAGCAATAATCCCATCTTTACCACTTGGCTTTACTCGTTCATATTCACTTACTTGAAATTGAAATCCATACTTTGGATGCTCTAATTCCTCTCCATAAAAAATATACTGATCATCCAAATTAAGTTCATGAAAATAACCTGTAAAAGTAATTGTTTTTCCAGCATAATCTTCCATATTTTCCATATTGGTATCTGTTACTTTAAATAACCCAATTACGTAACCTTTATCAGATTCAAAAATACTTCTTCGGTAATTTCCTTTTATATATTTTTTCACTTTATCACCTCTAAAAAGAAAAGGTTCATTATGAATGAGCCTTTAAATCTTCTAATGTAATTGGATCCATCCGTATGGTTTCTCCTTCACGTCTTATTTTAGAACAAATATGATTTAATTTAGAAAAAGTTTGTACGTCTTTTACCGGTCCAATCACAATAAAGTGCTTCTCGAAATCATGTGGTAATGTTCGATCAATTACCGTAAAATCAAAATAATATTGCTTACTATTTACCATATCATAACTCGTTGTTAAATAGTTTCCTTGCTTTAGATTTTCATTTAATATTGCAAGTACATCTTCGGTTGTACTTTTTTTGTGATTTGACCATGTGGCTTTTCCATCTTCATCCATTGTAACAATGACTAGTTGCTCACTTTTCAACTGAGCCATATCAATTAATTGTCCCAAATTATTAATCACATATGGTTCTAACTCTTTAATCATTGTTTCATTATGACAAAAAATATTAATAATAATATTACCATCGATAAAACGACAGAATGGAGTTTTATTGTCTGGAACAGTTACTTGGTTTCTTGGAATCGTACACTCATATCGTTTAGTATACATTTTCTGTTGTTCTAAATAACGTTTTAAGGCATTCATAACTCCACTAAAACGTTTCGTATAAATATCACCTTCAGGAATACTATTAATTGTTATTTTATGATTTGAAACTGCAGAACTACCAATTACAAGGCACATATAATCACCAACCAAACTCGCTGGTTCTAATATTTCTAATTCCTCTTCATAACATCTTATTTTTTTAGGATATGTTGTATCTTTTTTTTCTTTATCTAACAAAATTAATATATTAAATTCTCGATACTTAACCGTACTTTGAATTCCTAATAAAGACTGTAATGAAACAGCTTGTTGCATAGTATCCCTCCTAGTTCTTTCTATATTCAGTTTACTATGAAGGAATAACGATGTCAATCATTACCAGATAAAAGGTTAAATTTGACAATATACAACTAATCTCTTTTCATTATCATTCATGCAAGTAATTAAAATTAACATATGATTACGCAGTTTCTTCATAAATGACAGATTACTTTCTTCAATTACTTCTTTCCCTATCACATGATATTGATACTGATTTTTTTCCTTTACTAATTCTACCGTATCACCAATTTTTAATTTATGAAGAATCTCAAATTGATTTTTTCTACTATGACCTACTAAAATAAATGGATCACAAGGAACATTTTTGGGATGCTCACCAAAAATACCTATTTTAAATTGACTCACTGCTTGTTCTGGCGAACCATACATAATAAATCGATATTGATGATAATTAGGAAAAGATAAATAACCAAAATATTCATTTCGATATTGTTCTGGCTCTTCTTCATATTCCATCATTAATATTTGTTCCTTTTTTTGGTCCATTTTTAAAACCCCATAACCTAGTAAGAAAGAAAAAGTCATCAAAAATAATATCATCCATCCTAATTTTTCGAATATTTTATCCATGCCGCTTCTTTTTTAGGAAAAAAGCAAGAAAGAAAAAGGTAATCATACTTCCAAAGCCAATTATCATCCATTTTTCAATTATTTTATTTAAACTAGACGTATCTGGCAAAATTAATTTTTTATTTTTTACTACAATTTTATTCACCACATTATCTTGATATAATTCTACTTTTCTCTTTCCTTTCATTCGTTGGTATCCATCTGGTGCTTTTATTTCCTCTATATAATAAGTACCATACTCTAATGATTCTAAAAGAAGCATTCCATTTTCATCCACTTGATCTTGATAAATAGCCTTTCCTGTTTCATCCGTGATTGTAAAAATCGCATTCGATAACAACTTACCATGATTATCCTGTTTTAAAATTAAAATACTGCCTTTTTTCTTTTCATTTACCACTGTTTCACTTTTCTTAGGCTCTTCCTTTGTTACTTTCACTACGATTTCTTTACTTTTTTTATATTCCTTTTTATCAGTAAGTTCTTTAATCACATAAGTTCCAAACGGTAAATTTTCAAATGTAATTCTTCCTTCTTGATTAGTTACTTCTTTCATTAATAAAGTATTTACTGGAATTGTTGTATGATTGATTTTTATTGGTTCTTGGTTGTAGATTCCAAATTCTATTTGTTCAAATGGGATTTTTTGATAAACACCTAGTCGCTTATCAATTCCAATCATCTTTTCTGCTTTTTTTAATAATTCTATTTTGGTATGTGGTACTTCGTTGACAAAAGAGAATTCTTTAATCATAACACGATCTTGATTTTCCGTTGCTTCTATTTGAAAGCAATATTCTTTTTCATCCAAAATATAATCTTCAACAGTATAAGTTTCTTTTAAGCAATAGCTACCTAATGGTAATTCTTTTGAAATAACTTCTCCATTCTTTGTTTCCAATTTTTCTACAATATCATGTTGTTTATAAATTATTTTTTCATTTTCCACAATATTTTCTTTTGCATACAAAGTAAAAACTACACCCGTTAATGGTACCATTTCTTCTTGTTTTTCATATAATCCATCTTCATTTTGAACAAATGTAATTTTGCGTCCTTGTTTTTTAATCTTTACTTTTCCCTTTTGTCTTATATTCTTTACTTCAATCGTATAAAGTAATCCATCTTCCGTCTTTTCATACTTGGTATCTTCATTTAAAGTAAATGGAATAGGAGCTTCTAACTTATAATAGCCAGTTGGTGCCGTTTTTTCTTCTAATTCATAACGTCCTGCTGGTAAAGAAGATGGAAGTAAAATCTCTCCATTTTGATCCGTCTGAAATTCTTCTATTACTTTATTTTCTGGATAAGTAAGATTTTGTTTTACATACTCACCAGTATCTAAATTTTTTATTTTGAAGGTAATGTTTTCCACACGAATGGGATTGCCTATTTCATCTACTTTTTTAATTTTTAATTTACTACGAATAAATTTGTCATGTAATACATATTGGATCGGTTCTTTTTTATCTTCTGTTACATGAATTTCAAAATCTTTTACTTTTTCATAATTTGGTAGTGTATTTAATTGTTTTACAACATAGTCACCATATGGTAATTCAAAAGAAACAGAGCCATAAGAATCTGTTACCACTTCTTGATAAAGTGTTCCATCTTTCTTATAAATACCAAAATGAATCGATACCTCTGGCTTTAAAATTCCAGTTTCCCCATCGGAAAATACTTTAATTAATTTAACCTTATTCTTTATTACTTCTTCTAACATATCCATATCTACTTCTAAATTCGTATCTTGATTGAAAGTAACAGTATAAATTTTTTTATCTAATAAGTATCCTTCTGGTGCTTTTATTTCTTTTATTTTATAAGTACCAGCCGGTATATCTTTTAACGTAGCAACTCCATTTCGATCAGTCTTCATTGTATTCAAATAATCTAGTCCATTACTAATTTCATAAACTGCTCCTTCTAAAGTTGCATCTCCACTTGGTTCATTCGTATCCGTATCAGCATCTTTTTTATGTATTGCAAGTTGATATCCTTTAACCTTAATATGAACATTTGCTTCCACACGACTAGATAATCCAAACGTTCCTAATGCTTGAGAATTATTTTTAGTATAAAGAAAACTTGCTTGATAAGAATTTGGATATCGCAAAAAGGATATCGTTGTTTCTCCTACTTTTTGGGGATAGATTATCAATTTATTCCCCTCGATTTTAGTATCTTGATTAACTGGTAAAATTACCCCATAATCATGAAGAATTCCATTTTTTTCATTTAAATAAAATGGCACACCTGAGATAACTTCATACGTTTGTCCATGAAATGACGGCTTATTATAGTGGCCATCCATTAAACGCTTAATTTCCTTTTTCTCAGATTCTACATTAATTCTTTCCCCTTGATGTTCTGCTTTTGTCGTCCAATAAAGTTCCTTTAATCCTAAATAACGCCATATTAATTCTTGCGTGGCCAAATAATACTTCGTTGTCTGATGGGATGGATATTGATAACCGTAATAAGCGACTAACTCTAAATATTCTTTATCTTCTTTGTCTAAATTTTTAATAGAAAAATCAGTATAAGAATCATAAATATTTTCTGTAATCCATTTACCGGGTTCTAAACAATATGCGAGTTTATTATTCGCATAAGTAAGTCCAATTTGATTCCAATAGAATAAATCTCCAATCATAAAATTTCCATAAACATTCTTTAAATAATCAACTCGTACTTGTGTATCGTTTGGTTTAGCATTTACAAATCCAATCATACTGCCAATCAAAATGAATATAACAAGTAATTTTTTCTTCATACGCTTCCTCCCTTACACTTCTATTTTTCGATAAAAATCATGAAATTCCTGCATAAAAAGAAAAAAAATTTTATCTTTTCATAATCATTGAATAATCTCACATTTTAGTGTAAGATGTTAACAGGTGATAACATGAAAAAAATATCAAAATATAAAGTAGACCGAGGATTATTTATCACATTAATTTTATTTGCGATAATTAGTGTTGCAACAGTTTATAGTGCACAAAGTTTGCTTCCTAGTTATATGCATGATTTAGCAATTAGACAAGCAATCTGGTATATTGTAGGCTTTATTATTGCTTATTTTATTATGTTTATTGGAAATGAATATATCTACCGAAACATATGGGTTTTATACGGTTTAGGAGTTGCTTCTTTAGTAGCATTACTCTTATTTGCAGAGCCAATTAATGATGCGAGATGTTGGTTTTCGATTCCTGGAATTGGTACAATACAACCAAGTGAATTTATGAAAATCATTTTGATTATTACGTTAGGAACAATGATTCATAATTTTAATACCAACTATACTGATCCTACCGTCGAAGAAGAATTTCAATTTCTCATTAAAGTAGGGATTGTGGTTGCAATACCAAGTCTTCTTACTTTTTTGCAACCAGATACTGGAGTTGTATTAATTTACTTATTAATTACCGCAATTATGTTATTTATATCCGGAATTCGTTATCGTTGGTTTCTCATTGCCATTGGTATTTTACTTGCTTTCGTTGGTATAGTTCTAGCTATTTATTTTATCAATACTGATTTATTTATTGATATTTTTGGTACTAGCTTCTTTTTACGTGTAGATCGTTTACTAGATTGGTCTAATAAAAGCGGATTCCAATTAGAAAATGGATTAAGTGCGATTGGTTCTGCTGGATTATTTGGAAATGGTTTTAATCAAACACCACTATATTTTCCTGAACCACAAACTGATTTTGTGTTCGCAACATTTGCTAGTAACTTTGGTTTTATTGGCTCTGTATTCTTACTTTCTTTAATTGCTTTCTTTGATATTCGTTTAATCTTTATCGCCATTCGTAGCAGTTCTAATGTTAATAAATATGTCATCGCAGGAATTGTCGGAATGCTTATTTATCAACAACTACAAAATATTGGAATGACGTTTGGACTTATGCCAATTACTGGTATTACTCTTCCATTTATTAGTTATGGAGGTTCTAGTTTACTTAGTTATATGATTATGGCTGGAATATTCTTTAATATTTCTAATGAACAAATGCGCTATGCCAATTAAAAACAGATTTCTAAAGAAATCTGTTTATTTTATATTATGATAAAAGGTAAGACCATAATCTAGAAGAAATACAAACATTACAATTATCGTAATTGTTAAAGGAATTTGCTTTACAAGTGGATCTAAAAAAGGTTTGATAACATAAATAAAAAAGATAGAACCAATTCCCCAAGTTAAACTCATCGTAAGAGAAATATATTTACCAATATGAAATGGATGACTACTATAATCCCAAAAAACTTTGTGAAAAAAGTGTTCAATGGCAATTCCACCTAGCCATTCAATTGCTGTTAACATGATTGTGATAATGACAAAAGCAAACAAAGTTTCATAAATACGTGGCATATGAAGATTGTAAAATAAATAATTGGACAGTAATACAATCATTACTGCACCTACTCCATATACCGGTGTCCAAGGACCATATAAAATTCCACTTTGAAAATGACTTTTCGTAAAAAAAGCTACTACTGTTTCTAATCCATACCCTAAAATAGAGTAAATTAAAAAAGTATTAATATAGTACATATAAATCACCATTATTAATATGGTACATTCACATTCTGTTATACAAAAAAACTCTTTCAAAGAGTTTTAAAGTACAATCGCAAATAAATTACCAGATCCTTTATTCACTAATTTTGAAAGTGTTCCTTGTAATTTATAACGGACATTATCTGGAAGAAGTGATAGTTTTGCTTGAATTCCTTCTTGTACAATTACATCAAGACTACGTCCAAAAATTTCACTTTTCCAAATACTTTCTGGATCTTTATCTTTATCTTTCATTAAATAATCAATTAATTCTTTACTTTGAAGCTCTGAGCCAATAATTGGTTCAAATGTTGATTCTACGTCAATTCTAAACATATGAATACTTGGCGCAAGTGCCTTTAATTTAATCCCATAGCGACTACCCTGTTTAATAATTTCTGGTTTATCTAGTTGCATATCACTTAGTGTTGGACTTGCTACTCCATATCCTGTTTGTTTTACCATTTTTAAAGCACCTTTAATTTGATCATATTCTCTTTTGGCTTCATTATATTCTTGGAATAAATTTAATAATTCTGCTCGACTGGTTAATTCTACTCCAATAATATCTTTTAATACTTGATTATATAATTCATTTGGTGCATCTAACGTAACCGTTACTCGACCTGTCTCAGTATCTACTTCTGATAAGAAGGATTTTGAAATATATTCACAATTCATAAAGTGGGCTGTAATTGTATTAATATGTTTTAATTTATCAATCTCTACAACACTTTCACGAATCTTATCAATATAAACTTTTTTTAACCAATGACTTGGTTCTAAGCAAGCAATCCATTCTGGCATCTTCACATCGACTTCTACAACGGGAAATTCATACAAGGCTTCTCTTAAAATATTATAAATATCTCGTTCACTCATATTTTCTACACTCATCGGAATTACTGGTACTTGGTATTCTTCCGTTAATTTTTCAGCTAATCGTTCTGTTTCTGGTAACATTGGATGACTAGAATTTAATACAACGATAAAAGGTTTTCCCATACTAGAAAGTTCACTTACAACACGTTGTTCTGCTTCTACATAATCACTACGATTTAATTCACCAATAGAACCATCCGTTGTCATAACAATTCCAATCGTTGAATGATCTTTAATTACTTTTTCTGTCCCAACTTCTGCGGCTTCGATAAATGGTATTTCTTCATCATACCAAGGAGTTTTTACTAATCTTGGCCCATTTTCATCTTCGTATCCTTTCGCATTAGGTATTACATATCCAACACAATCAACTAAACGAATATTACAAGTAAAGTCATCAATCTTAATTGTTGCTGCTTGACTTGGAACAAATTTTGGTTCCATTGTCATAATTGTTTTTCCTTGCGCACTTTGTGGTATTTCATCTAAAGCACGTTTTTTTTCATATTCATCTTCAATATTAGGGACAACTAAGTTTTCGATAACTTTCTTTATAAAAGTTGATTTCCCAGTTCTTACTGCTCCGACAACTCCTAAATAGATATCGCCACCTGTTCGTCCCGTAATACTTTTAATGATATCTAACTTTTCCATTTCATCCCTACTTTCTTTTTCATTTAACTATATGAAGATAAAAAAAAGAATATGAAAAAAAAAGAAGATTATTTTTGATATCTTCTTGGAACTCTTTTCGTAATATTACACATTACTTCATAAGGAATTGTTTCTAAATAATCTGAAATCTCAATCAAATGTTCTTTATCCTTTATTATTTCTACTTCATCATATAACTTCACTGTATCATCAATTTTCACCATTAGCATATCCATACAAATATTACCAATTATTGGATATCGTTTTCCATAAATAAAAACATCTCTTCCGGTATTTTTACGAATCACTCCGTCAGCATATCCAATTGCAACAATTCCTATCTTTTCATCATTTTGTGCTTGATAGATTCCGTTATAACCTACTGTTTCTCCTTTCTTCAAGTCCTTTATTTCAATGATTTGACTAATAAGGGAGAAAGTAGATTTTAATGGTAATAATGTAGAAGTTATCCCATACATAATAACTCCTAAACGGCAACCATTCACATAAGGTAATTTAGAAAATGATGCCACTGTTTCACTTTGGGCGATATGAACAATTGGAATTTCTAAAAGTGGTATTCCACTCGTAAGTTGTAAAAACTTATCAAATTGTTTTTCTGTTTTTTCTTGATTACTTGCTTCATAAATATGTGTATAAATTCCTTCTGTCTTGCATCCATATTTTTTTAAGTAAGAATACAATTCTGTTACTTCTTTTTCATTCTTTAATCCAAGACGATTCATTCCCGTGTCTATTTTAATATGACAAATTAATTTTGGTAATAATTCTTTTGGCATATTTTTTCCATATTCTAATGAAGGAATCGTAATTGTAATTTTATTTTCAATACAAATAGGAAGAAATTGTGGTAAGATAACGCCTAAACAAAGAATTGGTATATCTTTTAATTCTTTTCTAATTTGTAAAGCTTCTTCTAAAGAAGATACCGCTAAATAATTACATCCACCTTTTATAATCCTTTTTACAACCTCATTATCACAATGTCCATAACTATCTGCTTTTACCACACCAAAATAATATTGATAACCTGGATATGTTGTTATAATTGTTTTAACATTATCTTCAATATTTGATAACAATACTTTCATATAAGTATTACGATATTGATTCATTTTATCACCCTTTCATTTGATAAAAAAATAGTCACACGACTATTTTAAAATTTCTTTTACTTCATCAATTTGATGTTTCATATTCATAAGTATCTGTGTATGAATCGTTTTATAAGCTCCATCTAAAAATTTTTGTAATACTTTCGTTAATTCTTTTTTTAACTGCATTTTTAATTTAACACTAACTTCTTCATAAGAATTACCACTAATTGTCTTTAATTCTTTCGCAATTGCTTCTGTTGTTCTTCTTGGAAAATCAGCATAACAACTTGTTTGATCCTTATTATAAATGGTCTTAATTACTCTTGTTAAATCATTAAACTCTTGTTCAATTGTAGGTATAATTTCATTTTCCTTTAATTTATCAAATTCATGATTCGTAGTATTTAAATAATTTCTAAGTTCACTATCACTACGAATAATCGAATTCTCAAACACATCTTTAATAATCGATTGAATTTTATCATGACTAGGTACTTCTTCTAATTTATATTTCTTTTCTAATATTCCTAATATATCTTTGGTAATCATTTCTATTTCTAAATTAGACATAATACGCAACATTTGACTAGACGCTACTGGAATATTATCTTTAAATGCTACATAATCATCTAAATGTTGTTTTAACTCTTTTTCCATACTCTCACCTAGTATCATTTTACCAAATTTTTTAACAATTCTCAATCTTATTTTATTTAAATCATCTTATCTAAATCTTTGGGCACTTTATCGTTTACAACAGCACTAACAATCTTATCTTCTTTTTCTTTACTAACTTCTTTTCCTGTCATAGCACCTATCTCTTTAATTACTTCACGCAATGTATTTTCATTTTTTAAATCATTTTCTTGCAATTTCTTAGCAAGTTCTAAAATTGTTTCCTTTCCAACATTCGTCTTCTTCTCTACTTTATTAAAAAAACTATCTGAAAAATTAAACACCTAAATCCCTCCTACACCATTATATGTAAGAGTATGAAATTGGTTCATTTGTAACAAAAAAAGGCTTTTATTAAGCCTATTCATTCATCTACTTTAAAGGAGCTTCATACCAACGTTCCATTAACATATTAAATGCATCATTTAAAATTTCACATTCTGATATACTCATTTTTTCTTTTAAAATAGGGTTTACTATAGTAACTTTTACCATATTATCTTCTCTTCTTATATTGATACCATTAATAGTGTAATCATTCGAATCTTTTAAAATTGAATATACATCTGAATAACAAATACCACCTAAACAATAATTTAAAAATAGTTCTAATACTTTTATATTACCACTTATTTTAGATGGTGCCATCATACTCATTTTTTCAGGTTCGTTTATAAGATTATATTCTTTGGTTTTTGCATTATACCAAAGTATTAAATCATAAATAACTTGTGAACCCATTTTTTTCTAAGTACTATTGGATAAGCATCATAAACCTTATCATTTTGATAGATCACTACCAAATCAAAATATTTAGTTTTCTCAAATTTAATATTTTCGCATATTGAACTTTTATATCCATAACGCAAAGTTTCTTGCACTTCTTTAGAAAAAAATGATTTTTGTGCTTCTGTTAAATCTCCACTTGGATTATAAAAAATATATTTTATTTCTTTTTTCTCATCTTCTCTTAGTAAAAATATGTCATTTGTTTGTAAAACTTTTGCAGTTCCTGTTAAATAATCAATTAATCTCATCAAATCACCTCTAATCGCCAATACGATTTTATTTTTAGTATCTATATTCTACAGTGCTTGGCTTTATAGTGTTATATTATAATAAATTCTAAAAATAATCAAGTAATCTTATCTAAATACATAATATTCTTCCGTTTTATTTTACTCTAGAAGTCTATCAATTTATTTACCAATATTCTAATAAAAAAGAAGAATTATTGTTCTCCTTTATTCTTAAATTGTAATACAATTGGTGTTCCTGTAAAATCGAAAGCTTCTCTTATTTTATTTTCTAAATATCGTTCATAAGAGAAATGAATTAATCCCTTTGAATTTACTTGAATATCAAATGTTGGTGGTGCCGTTCTTACTTGTGTTGAAAAATAAATTTTTAATCTTTTACCTTTATATGTTGGTGGTAAATTTAGAGCATAAGCATCGGTAATGACATTATTAAGTAGGCTTGTTTGAATCTCTCTATGACTATTTTCATAAGCTCTTAGTATTTCTGGCATCAATGTATGGATTCGTTTTGTTGTAAGTGCTGATAAAAAGACAACTGGGGCAAATGGCATAAATTGAAAGTGTGCTTTGATATCATTTTTCCATTTTTTCATTGCTTGATCTTTATCTTCTACTGTATCCCATTTATTTACTACCAGTACTACTGCTTTTCCTGCTTCTAGTGCATATCCAGCAATATGTTTATCATGTTCAATAATTCCTTCTTCAGCATTAATTACAATCACACATACATCAGAACGATCCATTGCCTTCATCGTACGTAGTAAACTATATTTTTCAACTGCTTCATAAATTTTACCTTTTTTACGCATTCCAGCTGTATCAATTACTACATATTCTTTCCCATGATATGTAAATTCAGTATCAATTGCATCTCTTGTTGTTCCTGCTACATCAGATGCAATTACCCTTTTTTCTCCAACAATTGCATTTACCAAACTACTTTTTCCGACATTTGGTCTACCTAAAATACAAAATTTAATAATTCCTTCCGCATATTCATCATCAGGATATTCATTAAAATCATGGGTAACTTCTTGTAATAAGTCATAAATACCAATATTTTGTTCACCTGATACATTCATATAGTTGCTAAAACCAAGTTCATAAAAATCATACATATGGTCTTTAAATTGTTTACTATCTGTTTTATTAATAACGACAATTACCGGTTTTCCACTTTGTAAAAGCATATCTCTTACAACATAATCATTACTAGTAAGACCTTCTTTTCCATCGACAACAAATAAAATTTTATCTGCTTCATCAATTGCTAATTCAGCTTGAATTTTAATATCTTCGTTAAAATGGTCTTCTCCTAGGTCAATTCCTCCAGTATCAATTAAATGGAAAGCATAATCCTCAAAGGTTACCGTCCCATAAATACGATCTCTAGTAATCCCTGGTGTATCTTCTATAATGGATATTTTTTTTCCTACTAGACGATTAAATATCGTTGACTTCCCGACATTTGGTCTTCCTACTAATGCGACTACTGGTTTTTTCATATTATCACCTCAAATTCGTTAGTATTATATCATACTTTTTTAGTATTACCAAGATACTGATTTCATTATAATTCTACTAATGTTCCACTTTTTAAAATTTTCTCTGTATATTGATAAATTAAATTGCTGTGCTCTAATAATTTTCCTAAATCGATATAATCAATTTTTTCTATTAATTGTAAATACAATTTTCCATGATACCGATATAATTTAGAATCTTGTAGTAATTGGGAATCTATTTCGAAAGGATCTTCTAATTCATATAAAAAACTGCTTTCTTTTTCAATTTGAATTTTCATATCAATCGTATTAATATACATATCATAATAATCATTTTCTTCTTTGGTTATTTCTATTACCGCTCCATAATTAATATCATGATACAACATGATATCATAATAACCAGATAACTGAATATGATAATGATCTTTTAGTTTTTGAAAAATTGATTTAAAATAAGTTGCCAACGTATTTCGATTTGATAACTCTAATTCTTTTGCATAAAAATCCTGGCAATAAACTACTAAATAATCTGAATTAGAAAAAAGAACTTTCATATGCTCACCTACGTTATTTTATGAAAGTTCTTTTTAATGGTTCCTTTAACTCAATATTTCAATTTTATTTTGAATTTCTGTTTTTCCTGCTTTTGTAATACTAGAAAACATAACAAAGTCATTTCCTACTACTAATTCTAATTCATCTAAAATTGCATTACGATGTTTTTGGTGATTTGTAATTCCCACCTTATCGATTTTCGTTGCAACAATCGTAACTGGAATATTATAATGTTTTAAAAATTCATACATCATTAAATCATCACTAGTTGGTTTATGACGAAAATCAATTAACATAAATACTTGTTTTAAATTTTCTCTATTTTGTAAATAATCTTCCATCATTAAACCAAATTTTTTCTTGTTTGCCTTTGATAAATTAGCAAATCCATATCCAGGAGCATCTACTAAATAAAAGCGATCATTTACTAAATAAAAATTAATTGTTTGTGTTTTCCCTGGATTGGAACTTGTTCTTGCATAATTTTTGCGATTAATAATCGTATTAATAAAACTACTTTTTCCAACGTTAGAACGTCCTACTAATAAAAATTCTGGTTTATGATCTGTTGGATACTGACTTCTTCTTACTGCGCTAATAACAAGTTCTACACTATTTATTTTCATCCTATCACCCGTTTACCTATATTTTCATTCGTGATGTCATTATAACATCCTGCCTATTATTTGTCAAAAAACTGTTCAGGATAGACATATTTTTTATTTCAACTTTGTCATTTTTATAGAAAAATTCATACGATTATAGTATAATTATATTGGTGAAGTATATGAACTATCCAGCAGGAGTAAAAAAAACAAAATGTAATATGGTTCAATATAGTAATCGCGGAATGTCTCTAGAACATGATTTAAATGAAACTAATGAATTTTACCGCATTTCAAATCGAGCGATTATTTATAAAAAACCGACACCAATTACAATTGTTAAAGTAGATTATAAATCTAGAATAGACGCTGTTATTAAAGAAGCCTATTTTAAAACTCCTTCTACCACAGACTATAATGGAATTTATAAAGAGAAATATTTAGATTTTGAAGCGAAAGAAACAAAAAACAAAACATTTTTTCCTTTAGCGAATATTCATAGTCATCAAATTGAACATTTAAAAAAAATTCGTGAACACGGGGGTATCGGTTTTTTAATTGTTCGATTCTCTACTCTCAATTTGACATATTTTTTAGATAGTAGTAAATTGGTAGAGTTCATAGAAACAAATACGAGAAAATCCATTCCTCTTCAATACTTTGAAGATTATGGGTATCGTATTTTTGACAACTATAATCCTAGATTAGATTATCTAGCAGTTGTTGACATAATATATTTTGGAGGAAAATAATATGAGTAGCAAAGCAAAAAAATTTATTTACCGATACCAATTTGAGATTTGTATCGCAATTATTAGTTTAATCGCTCTTATCATAGGAACACTTGCGATTGGCTTTTTAAAAGCTTTCTTAATTGTTGGTGCGATTGACTTACTTCTAATTGTTCCGGGCTTATTTCATAAGAAACCGGTTCAAGGAAAACATGTAAAAGGAAACAATCATAAAGATGAAACAAAACGTAATTCATCAGTAAAAGGGAAAAACACAAAGAAAAAGAAAACTTGGTGGAAAAAATTACTATTAGTATTTTTAATTCTATTTATTATAGGTATGATTCTATTTTCTGTTTTCATGGCCTATATTGTTATTTCAGCGCCAAAGTTTGACCCTGATAACTTATATCGTACTGAATCATCCATTCTATATGATAAAAATGGAAAGATTTTTGCAAAACTAGGAGCAGAAAAACGAGAAAAGATCAGTTATGATGAAATGCCAGAAGTCCTAATTGATGCGATTATAGCAACAGAAGATTCAAGATTCTTTCAACATAATGGATTTGATTTACCTCGTTTTATGAAAGCATCATTTGGACAATTACTTGGACGCGATGCAGGTGGAGCCTCTACCTTAACAATGCAAGTATCAAAAAATAACTATACTTCTACTACTGCGAGTGGTTTTGAAGGAATTAAACGTAAATTTACTGACATTTATATGTCAATATTCCAAATTGAAAAGAAATACACAAAACAAGAAATTTTAGAATTTTATGTAAATCAACCTTATTTAGGTAGTGGTGCATATGGTGTAGAACAAGCATGTCAAACATATTTTGGTAAAAGTGCGAAAGATATTAACTTAGCTGAAGCTGCACTAATCGCTGGTTTATTCCAAGCACCAAATGCATATGACCCATACTTACATCCAGAAACAAGTGAAAAACGTCGTAATACTGTTCTTTACTTAATGGAAAGACATGGTTATATTACAAAAGAAGAACGAGAAGCAGCCGAAAAAGTTCCAGTTGAAGAATTATTAACAAAATCAGCTGGTGAAAAAAATAAATATCAATCATTTATTGATACCGTAATTGATGACGTAGAAAAGAAAACAAAAATGAGTCCATATAACGTAGCAATGGAAATCTATACAACAATGGATTCAGAACTACAACAATCTATGGATGACATTATGAATGGTAAAACTTTTGATTGGGAAAATGAAGCTGTTACAGCAGGTGTTGCAATATTAGATGTAAAAACAGGTGCTTTAGTAGCAGTTGGGGCCGGACGTAATCAAACCGGAGAGCGTACTTTTAATAATGCAACGATGATTAATAGACAAATTGGTTCTACAGCAAAACCATTGTATGACTATGCAATGGGATTTGAGAAAAAAGGATGGTCTACTTATCAACCATTTGCCGATGAACCACATGGTTACACAAATAGTGATACCGATGTTGATAACTGGAATCGTACATTCCAAGGATTTATGACTTTACGTAATTCACTTGCTGAATCTCGTAATATTCCAGCATTAAAAGCTTTCCAAATGAATAGTAAAAAAGATATTGCTAATTTTGTTGAAAGTGTTGGATTATCACCAGAATACGAAAACGGAGTATTACATGAAGCACATGCCTTAGGAGGATATAATGGAGAGTCACCATTATCACTAGCTGCTGCTTATTCAAGTTTTGCAAGTGGTGGTTACTATACAGAACCATATACTTTCTCAAAAATTGTATATCGTGAAGATGGAAAAACATTTGAACCTGATACAACAAGAAAAAAAGTATTAAGTGAAGAAACAACTTATATGATGAGCGATGTATTAAAAGATGCTGCTAAATGGGGAGTTGGTACAAATACAACTTCAAATGGTGCTGTTTTCTCAGCTAAAACAGGTACTTCTAACTTCCCTTCTAGTGTATTTGAATCTTATGAAAATTATCCAGACAATGCAGTAAATGACTTATGGGTTGCTGGTTACAATCCTGAATATTCTATTAGTGTTTGGTATGGATATGAAAAATTACATGAAAAATATGTTAGTACAACAAATACTGGTGGACATAGAAGATTATTCTTAGCAGTTGCTAATAATGTCTTTAAGCCAGGTGTTGACTTTAAAAAAACAGATGGTGTTGTAGAAGTAACGGTAGAAAATTACACCTACCCTGCTAAATTACCAAGTAAAAATACACCTAATGATTTAAAAATTACCGAATTATTTAAAAAAGGAACAGAACCTACTGAAGTTTCAAAACGTTTTGATACCCTTGATAATGTTAAAAATGTTAAATCATCTTTAAATGGTAATACTGTAACACTTACATGGGATAAAGTAGTTCCTGCAACACAAGATACTTCTTGGGTAAGTAAATTATTTAGTGATAGTGGATATGCAAATAGTTTCATTGGACAATTAAATACTTATAATACACAAAAAGTTGGTACTTTTGGCTACAATGTATACGCCAAAGATAGTAGTGGTAATTTAAGATTAATTGACTTTGTTACCGAAAATAAAATTAGTTTTAAAGTATCTAGTTCTGATCCAACTACTTATGTTGTAAAAACATCTTATTCTATTCTAAAGAGCTGTGAAAGTTCTGGTGTAGAAGTAAAAGTTAATTTAGACTCTGTAAAAGCTGAAATAGAAGCTAGTCTAATTGGAAGTAACGAAGAAGTTGCAATTGACGGAACTTATACGGAAAAAGGTATTTCTGTTACTGCTGATGGTGAAGACGTTACAAATGAAGCAACAGTAAGTATTACCATTACAGACAGTGCTGGTGTTTCTTCTACCGTATCTAGTTTAGATGAAATCGCTTCACATATTGATACAAGTAAAGCAAATACCTATACAATTTCTTATAAAGTTACTTATGAAGATTTTACAGATGTGTTAACAAGAACTGTTACAATAAAATAAAAAATGAGATATCAAATCTCATTTTTTTCTTATCATCCATATTACAACTACTAAAGCAAAAATAATACAACCCGTTATCACATAATTTAAATAATTATCGTTTACCGTATAATCTTTCTTTTTTTCTTCCTTCGTCTTATCATCTATTTTAATAATATATTCTCCATTTTTTGAATACAAATAATTTTCTCTTGCAAATCTAGCAATATAATCTGGATCTTTCAATTTTTCAATTTCATTCTTTAAATTCTTTTCATCAGCTTTCAAAGTTACTAATTCTTGCTCTAAATCTCTTTGCTCTCTTTTTAACGCAATAATATTTAAGGCATAATTAGTAGATGATATTAAAAAATATGCGATTACAACAACTGATAGTGGGGCAAAAATTACAAGCCGTCTCTTTGTCTTTTTTGCAGCTTTTTTACGTTTTATTCTACTTTTGTTTGCCATACTATCACCACCTAGCATATATAAGTATATCAAATATGCTTCTTTTTATCAATATAATAAAGAAGTAATTCCATAATTACAAACCCTATTAAAACAGTTAATAAGCAATAAGGATGTAAAATACCATTATTTACCTTTTCCATTAGTAAATAATAAACAATGGTATGTACGAGTACGAATATTAAATTAAATAATAACCGTATATAACGGTTTCTTATTTTCATTTTTTTATAACAATAATTAAAAGTAAGAGAGAATAAAGTTCCAAAAAGGAAAGATGAAATAATACTATAGACTTGTATTTTTAAATTCATTATTTAAACAATTTTGAAAATAAACCATCATCTTTCTCTTTCTTAGATGTTGATTCTACATATTCAAAACGATTGATCTTACCTTTAATTGAAACAGTACCTTGATAAGTATCTAATTTAATGATTTCCAACATTTCCCCTTTTATTATAATATCGCCCATACTAGTATCCATAATAAATTCTTCATCATCAAAACTTTCAATTTTCTTTACTCCAGTTACAACAATATTTTTTCTATCACTCATAGTTACATTATGATTGAGTGATGAAATAAGTGTTTGTTCCTTGTCCATATATTTCCTCCTACTAGTATCTTATGTTTAAAAAGAAATATTAGACTAAAAAAAACTCGTAAAAGAGTTTTTAATCTAGCTTATTATATACCTCAAAAACAGCATCCTCTATCATTTTACGACATTCTTTATTAATTGGGTATGCTAAATCAACATATCCCCCAGTTGCTGTTTTACGACTAGGCATGGCAAGAAATAACTTTTCTTTTCCTTGGATAATTCTAATATCACGAACAAGAAAACAATTATCAAATTCAATCGAAGCCATACCTTTCATTTTTGATCCTTCTTTTTCTTCTTTACGTACTTTTACAGATGTAATTTTCAAGTAAATCTCTCCCTTCAGTATACTACTTACACTTTCATTATATAATAATCTATTTAGAAAGGCAAGAAACTACTTTTAAATTATTGGATTTCATACTCTATCTTAATTGTTTTTGTAATAATATCTGAGTAAGAGAAAGATTTAATAATATTTTGATCATTATTCATCTGTACCGTAAAGATATTATGATATAACTCTTTAATTACCACTTCATAGGTCTCATACTTATTTCTTCCTAAATTATAGTTTAATGTTACAACTTCCCCAAGATGATGATTTAACTCTTCTTTTATTTTTGTAATCATCTCTTTCCTCCTATCTAGGATATCCCACATACATTGTTCCCTTTGTTAAAATACCCCCAATTCCGTTTGTACCATATTTTGTATCTTCTAAAATACCCTTTAAATCAATATCTTCTGTTACTGCTGATAAACTTAATTTTGCTGCAATAATAGCCGGATCTAATGCGTGAATATTTACTCTTTTCGGACTTGATGCAAAATTTGCTCCGGCTTTAATTAACTCTTCATAATTCGATTGACAAGCTCCCGCAATAATTAATAATTTTTCATGACTTTTTTCATATCTTCTTGCTTCTTTTACCGCATCTACAAAGTTTTGACTATTTCTATATGCAGACATATCATTTATGTCTCCTTTTCGTTTATAATAAGCATCATGCCCAGTAATCACAACAATATTAGGATTATATTCGTTTAATAAGTCTCTAATTTTAGTACTAATATCCCGCTCGTTTTCTTGAATTCCAATTGCCCATAAATTATGTTTTTTATAGTAAGATAAACATCTTTCTAAGTAATCTTTATCTGCGTCAATATGTAATATTTTACCTGGTAAATAAAAATAATCGCATCGATCTAAAACTGGTAATGGACGAATTCTTTGTAAAAATTCCTGATCTTTTTCGATATCTTTATCTTCTTTATATAAAACTAAGTCTTCAATAGGGCTATCAGCAATTAACCTCACATTTTGTCCTTTTAATATACATATATTTTGATTCTTTTCTATAACACAAAAAATCATATCATGGTCATGTGAAATACGTGTTACTAAATCTCCCACTTGTAATTCCATATTATCACCCAGTTCATTCTATGCATAAAGAAAAATTTTTATACAAAAAAAAAACAAGTTTCAACTTGTTTCTTATATTTTTAAATGTTTCTTTACTGCTCGCCAACTTCCAAACATACCAACTAAAACGCCAATAATCATCAAAATTAGTGAAATAACAAAGATAAATGGTTGTGGTGATACCAATTTAATAAATGGAGAAAATAATTGACCATTAAAGTTTTTATATAACTCTGTATAACCATACATCGTTGCGATAATTGGAATGATTGATCCCAAAATACCTAAGAATAATCCTTCAAAGATAAATGGAATTTTAATATTAATATTACTTGCCCCAACAAGACGCATAATATCAATTTCTCTTTTACGTGAATGAATAGTAATTTTAATTGTATTAGCGATTAAAAAAGCAGTTACTAAAATTAAGGCAATGACTGTTCCAGCACATACTTTTCTTACCACATCAAATACAGTAATCAGTGAGTGAATCATATCTTGTCCCCATTTTACTTCTGAAACACCTTCTATTTTTTCGACTTTTTTTGCAATTCCTTCCACTTGTTCTATTGAAGTGGCTTTAATTCTAAATGTTGGATTTAATGGATTTTCGTCATCTGACCAATTTTCCATAATACTTTTGAAAGTTTCATTTCCTTCCATCATTTCTTCAGCAATTTGTTGTTTAGATTCAAAAGAATAATTATCCACATTATCAATTCGTTTAATCTTTTCTTCTATCACTTTTACTTCGTCATCATTAATGTCTACATCCAGAAAAGCAACAATTGTTACATCTTGCTCTACTAGCCTAGTAAAATTATTAACATTGTATGACAAGATAATAAAGATTGATACAACTAATAATGTTATAGTAATACATGAAATAGATGCTAATGATAAGGAGAAATTACGAAATACACTATTAAATGCATCTCTTATATTTCTTGAAAATATTCTAAATGCCTTCATGGTTGTACTCTCCTTCCGCATAATCTTTAAGTACTCTTCCTGAATCTAAAACAATTACTCTTTTCTTCATCTTATTAACAATTTCTGTATCATGCGTTACCATGATAATAGTCGTTCCCATTTTAGAAATTTCTTCTAAAACACTCATTATTTCCATACTTGTTACTTCATCCAAGTTTCCCGTTGGTTCATCACAAATTAAAAGTTTTGGTCCATTTACAATTGCTCTAGCAATAGCAACACGTTGCTGTTCTCCACCTGAAAGCTCTGTTGGATAATTTTTAGCTTTATGTTTTAATCCAACTAATTCCAATACTTTTAATACCTTTGAATGAATTTCATCTTTTGGTACTCCAAAAATCTCTAAAGCAAAAGCAACATTTTCATATACTGTCTTTTTATTTAATAATTTAAAGTCTTGGAAAACAACTCCTAATTTTCTACGAAGTTTGTATACTTTACTATTACGTAACTTTCCAACATCCAATCCACCAACTAATACTTGTCCACTTGTTGGTCTCTCCTCGCGATAAAGCATTTTAATTAATGTTGATTTTCCACATCCGGTGGAACCAATGACAAATACAAATTCTCCTTTTTTTATTTTTAAATTCATGTTGTAAATAGCTGTCACACCATTTTTATATCGTTTACTTACATTTCTTAATCTAATTAATTCCATCTATTATTAGTCACCTCTTTTTTTATTATAACATGCTTTCTTTTATTTCTAATTTCCAATACTTGCTATTCTCCTCCTGACACTTCATAAGCATCAGTCACTAAAAAGAATGCATCAGGATCAATACTATGGATTCCTTCTTTGGCAATAAAATATTCTTTTGTCGGGATAATACACATAATTACTTTTTGATGATTTCCGGTAAACCCACCTCTACCATCTAATACTGTTACACCATGACTCAAATGGTTCATAATAAACTTTTTTACTGCGGTTTCATGATCTGTAATAATATAAAATGCTTTTGAAGAAGAAATTCCTAAAATCACTTTATCGGTCATAATACTAATGATATAAAGTGCAATTAAAGAATACATAATTTCTGTCCATCCAAAAACAAATACTCCCGAAAAAACAATTAATCCATCTGTCCAAAACATTGCACTACCAATCGACATCTTTGCATATTTTGAAACAATTTGATTTAAAATATCAGTTCCTCCTGTTGTATATCCACCTTTAAATACAAGTCCTAACCCAAATCCAGTTAAAACAGACGCAAATAAAGTAAATAGTAAAGGATCATATTCTGCTACAACAAAACGAGGAAACGTTTCTGTTAACTTAATCATAATAGGAACTAGTAAAGCACCTAATACTGAATTAGCTGTTTTTTCTTTTCCTAATAAAATAAAACTTAATATTAATAATATCACGTTACCAATGAAAATAACAAGAGATGGGTCTACACCTAATACACTATTTAAAATAACCCCTACACCATTCATTCCATAAACAATTTTTGTAGGCAATATAAAGAGATTGAAAGCAACTGCTACCATAAATACTCCTACAAAAAGATAAAAATAACGAACCCAGCGATCTTTTTGATAAATTTTCTGAATAATGTTTTCTTCTGATTTTTCCTTCTTTTTATTAAACATATATTTACTCCTTACTTTTTAAATAACTATCAATAAATAAATCTATATCACCATCTAATACTTTTTCTACGTTTGTATTTTCTGTATTTGTACGATGATCTTTTACTAACGAATAAGGGTGCATTACATAACTTCGAATCTGTGAACCAAAATTAATTTCCATTTGATTTCCCTGTATTTTTTTTACGCTGGCATTTCTTTTTTCAATCTCCAATTGATATAATTTCATTTTTAATAATTCCATTGCTTTTTCACGATTGCGAATTTGACTACGCTCGTTTTGACAAGTTACGACAATTTTGGTTGGTAAATGTGTAATTCTAACTGCACTATCTGTTGTATTAACGTGTTGTCCTCCAGCACCACTTGATCGATATACATCAATTTTTAAGTCAGACTCTTTTATATCTAATTCAATTTGATTATGATCGAATATCGGTGTTACAAGTACTGAGGCAAACGAAGTATGTCTTCTAGCCCCCGAATCGAAAGGAGAAATACGAACAAGTCTATGAACTCCTTTTTCACATTTCAAATATCCATAGGCAAATTCACCTTTTACAAGCATTGTCACACTTTTTATTCCAGCTTCATCACCACGTAATTCATCCATTACTTCTACTTTATAATGTTTTTTTTCACACCAACGTAAATACATTCGATACAACATATTGGCCCAATCACAAGCTTCTGTTCCCCCAGCACCAGAGTGTAGTTCTAAAACAGCACCATTATGATCAAACTCACCATTTAATAATAATTCAATTTCTAATTGATTTAACTTTGTATCAATCTCTTGTAGCTCTGATTCTAATAATTCTATAAATTCTTCATCCAATGCTTCATCTTCTAATAGCACAATAGAATTTTCTATTTTTTGTTTCAAAGTTTCAACATTGGATAGTTGATTTCTAATTGCCGTTAATTCACTCATTACTTGGTTACTATTATTTTTATCATTCCAAAAATTTGGTTGCATTGTAATTGCTTCCAATTCCTCTTTTCTTATTTGTAATTTATCTGGTTCAAAGTGACCTCCATAATTCATTAATTCTAATTGAGGCATCTTTGTAACTACTATTTATTTCATATCGTTCCATCTTAATCCTCCTTATTTATTATAACATACGCCAAAGGTAATTCGCAACCTAACTATCTTGATTTCTCTATGAAAAAAAATAGTAATCATACTATTTTGATTCTTTTCTTAACACAAAATATCTACAATCATAAGAACAACAATCACGAATATAATCTTCAACAAAATGATAATCATTAATATGTTTATATAGTGTATTTTCTTTTTTACAAAATCCTTTCAATCTTAATTTACCATAAGACCAATCACCTACAATATAATCAAATGGCTCAAAATAATCTGTATATAAATATTCTACAGCCTCTAAATCAAATCCGTTCTTATAATCTTTCTCTACTGTATAAAAAGTATCTTCCAATTGAATCTTTTTCAATTTATCAACTCCTAATAACAATAGTATACACGAAATTTTAGTATCATGTCTACTTTACAGGAATTGACAAAGTATTAGAATCTTTTCCTATTGTACCAAAATAAGATTCTGGAATTTTACCACTCATTATTTTTATCGCCACTGGTATATTATTTTCTACTGTAATTGTTTTACTTATAAAGGGTAAAATAACTTGCTCATTCACTTTAATATTCACAAATACTTCGATTAAAGCATTATTAATTCCGTAATCACTAATTTTGGTATGAATATTACTTTGGATATCCCCTATTAAATTTAACCGTACTGGTATTTTGGGACCAATGTTATTTAATAAAGCATTTTGAAATACAATACCACTTGGAATTTCAAAAATAATCCCTTCTTTATTTTTTTCATCTTTATATTCCGTTAAAAATGTGTCTGGAATATCGATCAATTCTAATTTTCCCTCTTCAATATATTTCAAGTTTAACTGTACAGTTGATGTACATGTTGCTAACACTTTATTGACAATAGCCGGATTAAAATCAATTGTATTTATCTCACCATTATCGTTTTTATCAATCAAAAATAAGTCATCAAACTTCAGTTGTTCAGTCATTTGTTTTGTGACAGCTTTCGTTATAACTAGACTGGATAAATGCTTCATCTCTGTTTCTGCATAATGGATCAGGATTGGTGAAACAGTACGATTAATCACATAAAAGGATAAAACAAGTGAGAAAACAAGGAAACTAAAAACAACGATTAGTTTCTGACTTTTTGTTAAACGTTTATTATTTTTATGAAAATATACTTTTCTTTTCCATTTAATTTTTTTTCGCACAAATATCACCTATCTTATTATATTCTTTTCACAAAAAAACAGTCCAAAGACTGTTTTACGCTTTTCTATAACGATATTGATATTTTACTTCTACTTTAATGTTTGGTGTATTATAGAATTGTGTATACGATTTTCCTACTTGTTTTTCAAATGTTTCCTTATCAACAAACTCTGGTAATTTCAATAAAGAATATACTTGATATTTGATTCGATAACGTGATCTTACTTCTACCATTTCTTCACGATAATAACTATTTTCACTTGTCTTTTTACTTTGTTCTGAATAAGAACTCCAATTACCAATCATCATATTTTCATCATCCCGATAATTAAATCCACGTGGTGCGACAGAAGTATAACCACTATAGTTTCTTTTTTCTCCATTATACCAACGCCACTCTGTATCTTGATAAGAATACATAGTTACCTTCTTGTCATCACGTTCTGTATATAATTCTGCTGGTTGTTCTGGGGAATATTCTCCACTATTCCAATATACTTTTTTTCCGTCTTTTTTATAATACCAACGATATCCTACAGATGACTTAATTGTTCGATAACTTGCCGTATCTGGGTAATTCATTGACCAACTTGACCAATCTGTCTTTCTCATTGACGCAGTATCTTTGTTAGCATAGCCACTTGGCTGTGTTGAAGAATAAGCAGAATAATCACCATTCGCATTTTTATAAAATTTCCATCTTTTATCACGATAGCGATAATAATTTTTATCTTCTTTTTCAATATCAATAATATGTCCAACATCAGGAACTTTTGGCATTAATTTTTCGTTTTCTAAAAGTGGAAATCCATACTCTGATTTTTCTTCACTTAAATATTCTTGCGCATAATAAGAAGTCCATTTTGTATAATAATCCTCTGTTTCATAATAATTAAATGTTGGCACTAGCTCAACGATTACATTTCCTTTTGGCATCTTACTACTCGTTTTCCACTTTCCATAACGATCACTTGTTGTACAATATCCACAATTAGTAAGCTCAACATTCAAAATATAACGTTCTTCATCTAACTCCTGCTCACTTTTTCCTTTTTTATTTTCTGGTTCTTTATATCGTGTAATTGTAATTGTTGCATGACATTGATTTTCTTTTAACATCACATCACTTTTTGATATTCTACCAGTAGCAATTAAATCATCACCATTAATTGTAATAGATTCCGTTTCTACAGTTGGTAATTGATTCTTCTCTTTTGCATAACTTAATGCAGCCGTTTTATATGCATCTTCAATTGAATTACATTTTTTATTTTTTCTACTTTTATTTACTGTCATTACAATAAAAACAATCATTAAAATTACTAAAAGAGCAATTCCACCGTACATTCCCAATTTCTTAGGATCCATTTGTTTATGAACAATTGGCTGTCCTGTCTCATTTACGTACCCTTGCTGTTTCATATAATACCTCTTTCCTTATTTCTCTTTTATATCATAGCATAACAAAGAGAAAAATAAAAGATTACAAAGAAAAAAGATATGAAATTTCACATCTTTAAATATAAACGCCTTCAACCTTTTTTCTATTATCGTTCTGTGGTAATTCTAAATCAATTTCATTAAGACAAACTTGTCCTTTTGCCAAACTTTCTTTTACGTTAATAATTCTTTGATTTCTAGAACCTTTAAATTTTAAACTATAACTTTTTTCAGCTAAAATAAACCTTCCATCAATTAATACATCAATTTCTTTTAAAAATGTTAAAATCATTGGTTTTGTTTTGCTCAATGTTTGTAATTCCTCAAAAGTATAACCGGTATAACACCAAACATTCATTCCAATTTGATGGGCATGTTTTGCTATTTCATAACATGCTTCTGGTTGACACATAGGATCTCCACCAGAAAAAGTAATACCATCTTGACTTGTTAATTGATCTAACTCTTCATTTATTTCGTCAACATCAATTAAGGCTCCATCTTCAAAACTATGTGTACTTGGATTATGACACCCTAAACAATTATGTGGACATCCTTGTGTCCAAATGACGGTTCGAATGCCAAGACCATCTACAATGCTATCTGTTTGCAACGTACTAGCTAAACGGATTTTCATAGTTAATTTGCAGGGCAAACTTTTGGACTTTCTTCTTTCATTACTGCTTTTACACCACTATGTTTTACACGATCTTTTTCTTCCGCACGTTTTGCATTATTAAAACGTTTTACATCTCCTGCTAAATAACCTGTTACTCTTCTAATTCTTTCAAATTCAATTCCTTCTCCAACTACTTTTTCCATAATATTCCCTTTCCTTTCTAACATCCACATTGTACTTCACGTACTTTTTCAAGTGGCACACTTTCAAATTCTTTTCGTCCACATCCAGGACAAACATCTCCAATTACTCCAACATATCCACAAACTGGATCACGATCAACTGGATGATTAATAGCTCCATAACCAATACCTGATTCTTTCATTAGTCGAATCACACTTTCAAATGCATCAACATTCATCGCTGTATCACCATCTAACTCTATATAGCTAATATGCCCGCCATTCGTAAGAGCATGATATGGTGCTTCCACCTCAATTTTATGTTTAATACTAGTATTGTAATATACTGGTACATGGAATGAATTCGTATAATATTCTCGGTCTGTTACTCCCTTAATCTTTCCATAAATAGCCTTATCTATATTAACAAAACGACCAGATAATCCCTCAGCTGGAGTTGCAATTAACGTAAAGTTTAAGCGATATTCCTTCGCATATTCATCTGCTTTATTCCTCATAAATGAAATAATTTCTAATCCTAATTTTTGTGCTTCTTCACTTTCACCTTGATGTTTTCCAATAAGTGCTACTAATGATTCAGCAAGACCAATAAACCCAAATGTTAAACTTCCGTGTTTTAATATTTTGCGTAAACGATCTGATGGTTTTAACTTATCCCCATCTGTCCATACACCTTGTCCAAGTAAAAATGGAAAATTATAATTATGTTTCGAACATTGTACTTCAAAACGTTCCAATAATTGATCTTTTACAAGTTCCATTTCTTCGGCTAATTCTTGATAAAAACCTTCCATATCTGCTTTGTCACGTTCTTTTAAGCAAATTCCATGCTTAATAGCAATACGAGGTAAATTAATTGACGTAAAAGATAAATTCCCACGCCCACCAGTTGTTTGATTATTTAAATCAGTAACATCACTCATTACTCTAGTACGACAACCCATATAACCAACTTCGGTACGATAATCTCCCTCTTTATAATATTCTAAGTTAAATGGTGCATCAATAAATGAAAAGTTTGGAAATAAACGTTTTGCTGATACTTTGCACGCTAATTTAAACAAATCATAGTTCTTATCCTCAGGATTATAATTGATACCTTCTTTTACTTTAAAAATAGAAACTGGGAAAATTGGTGTTTCACCTTTTCCTAATCCAGCATCAGTTGCTAGTAAAAAGTTTTTAATTACCATTCTTCCTTCACTAGAAGTATCAGTACCTAAGTTAACTGATGAAAATGGTACTTGTGCTCCAGCACGAGAATGCATCGTATTTAAATTATGAATAAATGCTTCCATTGCTTGATAAGTAATTCTTTCTGTCTTTTTCAATGCATTTTCATAACTCTTCATAAATAAACGCTTAATTTGTTCTGATTCTTTATAAATTGGTTGAAATAACGTAATATCTAAATCAATTGTCGTCAGTTTATCTACTTCTCTTGCAATTCGCTCCATACTAATAAATGATAGTAAATCACTATAATCTAATAAATCATAAAGTTGTTGCTTAAATTGTTTCTTAAATGTTTTTAATACTCCTGGAGCCATGTAATAATCAAATGCTGGAATTGATTGTCCTCCATGTTGATCATTTTGATCTGATTGAATAGCAATCGCTGCAAGAGCACTATATGACATAATATCATTTGGTTCTCTCAAATGACCATGTCCTGTTGAAAAACCATTTTTAAATAATTTATCTAACTCTATTTGCATACAAGTCGTAGTTCCCATTGCAAGGAAATCCATATCATGAATATGAATATCACCATTATCATGCGCATCCGCATATTTCTTTTTCATTAAATATGATTTAGCAAATTCTTTGGAAATGGTACTTCCATACTGAAGCATTGTACCCATCGCACTATCTCCATCGATATTTGCATTTTCTCTTTTAATATCCTCTTCTCCAGCTGACTTAAGACCTAACCCTTCAATTGCTTTTAAAAACTTATGTGTTTTTTTCTCATCAAAGAATAATTGTCTTGATTGATTTCTTCTCTCACGATATTCAGAAAAAGAAGCATAAACATCATCATAACCTTTTTTCTTTAATTCTTCTTCAATCATATCTTGAATTTCTTCAATCTTAATTTTTTCTTTATCTTTATACTCTTTTTGAATTCGTTTCATCACACTATGATATACTTTTTGAATATCCTTTTCTGTATAAGTGTATACCTTATCTATACTCTCTTCTTCTTCATCTACTTTCGGTTTGACACTATCAAATCCCTTTTTTATTGCAAGAGCAATTTTAGTTCCATCAAAATCTACTTTTTTTCCATTTCGCTTAACAACGAATAGTGTTAATTTTTGTTCGTCTACTTGGACCATTTTTTCACCTCACCTATCATTTCTAACCCCATTATAAGCACTATTTTTTAGAAAATCAATCCCTAATTTTTCCTATATTGTTTGCCAGTAGGAAAACTCTCTTTGTTTTAAACATTTTTTATTAAAAAAAGATTTTTATTTTTTTCACTTTTTTACATTTTCTTATTTTTTTCTTTTTTTATTTCTTTCATAAACAGTGAAAATAATATTTTCCCTTTTTATTTTCAGCAAAAATTACGTCACTATCAAAAATAACTTTTTTTATATTTTTTCACTTTTTTTAAAAAATCATTTTATTCATTTTTTTATTTTTTTCTTTTTTTATTTTTATTATTTTATCCTTTTTTTACCTTTTTCTTTGTTTTTCTATAACTTTTTACTGCATCCTTTCTTTTTTATACCTTTTGTTTTTTTATTATCTGCTTTTTTGTTCGCTTTTTTTATTTCTTTTTATCATCTTTTTAAATAGACTACATTATTCTTTTGTATGAATTTTATTTTTTCTCATATAGTTTTATTAGGGTGATATTGTGAAAAAAGTGCTCTTCTTAATCCTTTCTATTTTATTAATAACTGGCTGTAATCAAGAAAAAGAAAAACAAGTAACAAGTATTATAAAAAAAGAGAATAATATTGCTATAGCGATTCATTATCCAAATTTTCAATACCAAAAGTTAGATCAACAAATAAAAAAAGAAATTGACTCTATATCGCAAGAATTTCAACAAATGTCATCAAAAGAAAAAGAATTAAACATTGACTATGACTATAACATTCTAAATGACCGCTATATTAACGTTCAACTGTTTATTTATATCCATAATAAAAAAGAATATCATCAAGTAAAAACCTTCCACTATGACATTAAAAAGAAAAAGTTACTAACACTAAAAGATATTATAAATGAAGAAGAGTTAAAAAAATTAGTACCTAAAATTAAAACGATACTAACAAAACAATATTCTAATTATCTTGTGCTAGACAAATTAAATGAGACTATTACACCAGACTTTTCTCACTATTTACAATTTTATTTCGATGATAATGATTTCACATTCTACTTTGATGCCAATCAGTTTACAAAAGAATACCACGATATTATTCGTGCAAAAATTTCATTGGATCTCATGAATCTTACAATTCCTTTAGAGCGTGGGATGTTTCAAGAAGAAGATGTTATTCTTCCTACAAGAAAACAGGAACCAATTGATCAAAATAAACCAATGATTGCGCTTACTTTCGACGATGGTCCTAGTAAATATACCAATTCAATTATCGAACTTTTAAAAAAATATGATGCTAGAGCAACTTTCTTTGTAATTGGTAATAAAGTAAAACTTTATCAAGAAACAATACAAAAATTGGTTCGCTATGGAAATGAAATAGGAAATCATTCCTATAATCACAAATGGCTTACTAAAGTATCAGATGACGAATTAGTAAATCAAATTAACACTACGCAAAATATTATCCAAGAAACAACTGGATTAGTACCAAAATTATTTCGACCAACTTATGGATCAATTAATCAACATTTAAGAGAAAAAATATCATTAGACATTGTTATGTGGACTGTGGATACTTCTGATTGGAAAACAACAAATTCTAAAAAGATTGCTTCCTATGCTTTAAAAGCAATTAAAAATAAAGATATCATTTTGATGCACGATACACATAAACAGACTTATGAAGCATTAAAAATCATGTTACCAAAATTAAAAGAGCAAGGCTACCAGTTTATTACGGTAAGTGAATTGAATGAAATTCTCGCTACTCACTGATGTTAACAGAAATACCGAAAATCCTTCAGAAGAAGAACAATTTTTAGTAACTGTACAACTAATTGTAGCTGTTGCCTTCATTGTTTCATGGTTAGTTAATGCAATACTAACTTATGATTTGTATTTAAAAAAAACAGGAAAAGAACCTATTTTTGATGATGATACAGCCTCAAAAATAGGAACTTATAACCAGTGCTATACCTTGGCTTTAATTATCATCATTGTTTTTATTAACTATAACTATATTCAAGTATCAAAAGAAAAAGAAAATGGCGATGTAAATTCGGCAATTGGTCAATTTATCGTA
Source organism: uncultured Bacilli bacterium (assembly GCA_944332435.1). Lineage (GTDB taxonomy): Bacteria > Bacillota_I > Bacilli_A > RF39 > UBA660 > MGBC107952. Next base: position 50,713 of record CALVJW010000006.1, read on the forward strand.
TCGATTTTAACTTTAGCTGCAAGTACTTTAAGCTTATCGATTCTTCTTCGTAATTTAAATAAACAATTTAATAGAAATGATTTAGAGAATTCTGAAATATAAAAAAGAAAGATTATTTATGATCTTTCTTTATAAAATTTTCTATAATATCTCCGTGGTAAATTCCTTAATAAATTAAATTAAGCTGTTGATTATAAAAACCTTTTGCAAAAATAAATTCTTCACTAACACCTAAAAAAGAATAATCAACATTTTCAAACCCCAACTCCTTTTTCACTTCTCTTTTTACTGCTTCTATACTCTCTTCAAGTTGTTCTATTTTTCCACCCATTAATAAATAAAAATCCCTACCTTCAACATTAAACAATAATACTTTAGATTCGTCTTCGTTGTAAATTAATGCAGAAACACGGTATAGAAATTGAAAATTATCTTTTTGATATTTAATATCCATTTTATTTCTCCTCTACTTTTTTTCTATCGTAAAATATAGTGGTGAACATAATCCTGCTTGAATCCAAGGATTATTATCACTTGCTTTAATTCCTAATGTATAGAAAATAAAGGCTGATACATTAATACCGCTTGTAACACATAAAACAATATCATCATTATTTGCTTTTTTCACAATATCATCAATAGCATCCATATTTCTTTGTTGAACACTACTCCATGATTCGCCATGTTGTGTTTCATTTAGTCTTTCATCCTCATAAATTGGCAAATTATGATACTGATTAATAATTTCTGCTGTGTGCATACAACGTTTATATGGTGATGAATAAATTGCAGTAATGTTAGTATTTTTTAAGCTTTCAGCAACTAAATTAGCCTGTTTTACTCCGTTTTCAGTAATATCGTTTTCTTGATTAACACCAAATCTTACATCTCTTTCTGCATGATGAATATAAATTAATTTCATTTTATAACCTCTCCTACTTTTATTTTATATTTATTTCATTATATCATATATTATATCAAAGTATCAAAAAACTAAGTTTAAAATAAACTTAGTTGACTTGATTCATCCATACCATCTAGGATTCCCATCATTCGCATTTTTTCAATTAGTGTAGCAGAAATTTTTGCACGTTTCTGTAAATCTTCAATACTTAAGAATGGTCGTTTTTCTCGCTCTGCTACAATATTTTTCGCTACTGTATCTCCTAATCCATCAATAGATGCAAATGGTGGATACATCGTTTTATCATCTTTTACTCCGAAAACAGTAGCACTACTATGTTCCAAACTAATATTTTCAAATTTCATACCGCGAGCAGTTGCTTCTAGGGCTAGTTTTAAACATTCTAATTGACCTAACTCTTTATTCGTTGCATCAAATCCTTTGGCAGTAATTTCATTAATTCGATTTCGAATTGCATCATATCCTTTAATCATAGCTTCAATATCAAAATCGGTTGCTTTGGTTGAAAACCATGATGCATAATACCATACTGGATGATGAACTTTAAAATAAGCAATACGAAAAGCACTGGTAACATATGCAGTCGCATGAGCTTTTGGGAACATGTATTTAATTTTACGACAAGAATCAATAAACCATTCTTCAATTCCTGCATCACGCATTTCTTTTTCCATTCCAGCCCACGTTTCTGGATCTTTTGATGCTTTTCCTTTACGAACAAATTCCATAATTTTAAATGCTCGAATCGGTTCTAATCCTTGATACATCAAGTACACCATGATATCATCACGGCAGCCAATAACGTCTTTAAATGGAACAACGTTATTTTTAATTAAATCTTGGGCGTTTCCAAGCCATACATCAGTACCATGGGATAAACCTGATAATTTAATTAACTCGGCAAATGTTGTTGGTTTTGTTTCTGCAACCATGCTGATAGTAAAATTGGTACCAAATTCTGGAATTCCTAATGTTCCCGTTGGATTCATAATTTGTTCTTTTGTAACCCCTAGTGGTTCTGGTGACAAGAAAATTCCCATTGTAGCTTTATCATCTAATGGAACCTTCGTAATATCCATTCCTGATAAATCTTGAATCATTCTTAGTTGTGTTGGATCAGAGTGTCCTAAAATATCTAGTTTTAAAACATCTTGATCAATGGCGTGGTAATCAAAGTGAGTCGTTCGCCAAGCAGAGTTAATATCATCAGCTGGATATTGAAATGGTGTAAAATCAAATACATCCATGTATCCAGGAATAACAACAATTCCACCTGGGTGTTGACCGGTAGTTCGTTTTACTCCAGTACATCCTTTGGCTAATCGTTCTACCTCAGCTGTACGCATCATAATTCCTTTGTCCTCACAATATCCTTTTACAAATCCAAAAGCGGTCTTTGAAGCTACCGTACCAATTGTACCGGCACGATATACATTGTCTACACCGAATAATACTTTTGTATACTCATGAGCATCGGCTTGGTTTAAATCGGAAAAGTTAAGATCAATATCTGGTACTTTGTCCGCATTAAATCCTAAGAATGTTGCGAATGGCATATCGTTTCCATCTTTTAACATCTTCGTTCCACACTTTGGACAATCCATATCTGGTAAGTCAAATCCACTGGAATAAGTTGCTCCTAACGCTTCCCCATTAATTTCAAAAATACTATGTTTACAATTTGGACAAACATAATGTGCAGGAAGTGGATTTACTTCTGTTATTCCCATCATTGTTGCTACAAAACTAGATCCTACTGATCCACGGCTTCCTACTAAATATCCATCATCATTAGAGTGTTTTACAAGTTTTTGAGCAATTAAGTAAATTACATCAAATCCACCACCAATAATTCCTTTTAACTCTTGTTCTATTCGCTCTTCAATATTTGCTGGAAGTGGATCTCCATAAATTTCATGGGCTTTTCCATAGACTAATTCTTTTACTGTCTCTACAGAATTTTCAATCTTAGGAGAAAATGGTACTCCTCCTGTTTCAATAATAACTTCCACAATTTCTACCATATCTGCAATTTTATTTGGATTCGTAATTACAATTTCTTTTGCCAAATCTTCTTCTAGAAAAGAAAAACTTTCTAACATTTCATTCGTTGTTCTAAAATGCATACTAGGAATACTGGTAATATTACTACGAGCTAAAGGATGTCGTCCCCCTCCTGGTACTTTTTGATTGACAATAATTTCACGGTAAATGTTATCATCTGGATTTAACTGGTGAACATCTCCGGTTGCAACTATGAATTTACCAGCAGCTTTTGTAACATCAATAATTTTTTTAATATTACTAATTAATTCTCCTTTACTTCCAAAATCATTCATTTGAAGTAAATGGTCGTAACATTCTGGAGGTTGTACTTCAACATAGTCATAAAAGTTAATAATATTGGTTAACTCTTCTTCACTCTTACTTCTAGCTTGGGTAAATACTTCTGATTCGTAGCAACCACTTCCAACTAAAAGTCCTTCACGATGTTTTTCTATTTCACTACGTAAAATTCTAGGTGTTTTATATAAATACTTCGTATTCGCATAAGAAATAATTTTAAATAAGTTTTTTAATCCTACTTTATTTTTTACAAGTAAGTTTACATGGAAAGTACGTCCATATTTATGAATTTCATCTTTACTTACCAATTTTGTTAAATCGGCAATCGTTTCAAAATTGCGATCGTTTAATTTATGTAACATCTTATCTAGTACGTAAGCGGTTCCCTCTGCATCATAATCTGCTCTATGGTGAGCATCTTCATCCCAAGGAACATTATAACGTTTTACTAATGCAGATAGACTATGACGGGCAAATCCGGTATCCATTGTTCTAGATAATTCTAATGTATCGATTACTGTGTTAGTAAATGTCCCTAAATTATATTTTTGATAGGCCATTTCTAAGAATGACACATCGAATTTGGCATTATGCGCAACCATTGGTAAATCGCCAAACCAATCAATAAATTTACGAATAACGGTTTCTTCATCCGGTTTTCCAGATAACATTTCATCGGTAATCTGTGTAAGTTCTACAATCTTTTGTGGTAATTTACGATGTGGATCAATTAATTCATCAAAACGGTCAATAATTTCTCCCTTATGAATTTTTACTGCCCCTACTTCGATAATTTGATCTTTTCCACCAGCATTAAATCCGGTTGTTTCAAAGTCGAATACAACATAAGTACTATCTAATAAAGACTGTTCTGTTGGACGTAATACAATATTGACTGTATCATCTACCATTGTTAATTCTGTTCCATAAATGGCTTTAAACTTATCTTCTTCTTTGTCAATTTTTTTATTGATATCACAAATTAAATGATAAACATCTGGGAATGCCTGTGCCCCATTATGATCGGTAACTGCAATTGCCTTATGGCCCCATTTATATGCTTGTTTTACTAATTTTTTCGCATCAACTACTCCATCCATCTGACTCATCATCGTATGAGCATGTAGTTCTACCCGTTTTTCTACTGCATCATCCATTCTCTCTTCTATTTCTTTTTCTAAATGATTGACATCACGAATAGATAGCGTTAACTCATTGCTATAGTTATCCATTTTAACATTTCCACGGATAACAAACCAAGACCCTTCTTTTAACTGTTTCTTAATTACTTTTAAATCTTCTTCATCATATACAAATAATTTTCCATAAATACTATCCGTATAATCTGTAAGTTTTAATGTTACAATTTTTAAATCTGTTTTTGTTTCCCTAATTTCTGGTTCTTCATATAATGTAGCTTCGATTACAACATGATTCATTTCTCCATAAATATCATGCATATGTGTAATTTCTTTTTCTGTAATTTCTCTACCTAGTACAACTTCAGCATTCTCAGTATCAACAACTAATTTACGTGAATAATTTTTTTGAAAATTCCTTTTTGGTGCTACTTCTACAGCTGGAGTTGGTTCCTTTTCTTCAAATATTTCTTTTGGAATATCTACTACCACATCTGGAATAACAGATGTTGCATTTTCATCCATTCTAACTTCAATTGTAAGTTTATTTTCACCAATCTTTTTGAAATCTTCTTTTAACTTTGGAACCAATTTATTCAATTGTAATTGTTCTGCTTTATTGTTTACCGTAAATACTAATTTCTGCTCTTCATATTGTGGTTCCAATGAATCAAAGACAGATAAAATGGGACTTTCTTGCTTATACTTTTCTAAAAAATAGAGAAAATATTTTTTTACATTTTCTTCACTTTTATTTAACACTTCAAAATATGCACTTACTTTACGTATTGTAGGAAATCCATTTGGTAATAATGAAATAAAATAGTCGTAAACATCAACTGGTAACATTTCATCTATTCGAATCAAAAAACGATATTCAGTTCGTTCGTGGTTTCCCACAATTCGTTCTAACGATGCATGATAAAAATATTCTTCATAAGAAGCTTCCATTCCAATTTGTTTTAATAAAATTTTAAGTTTTTCCTGCATGCATACCACCTCTTTTATTGTATCAAAAAAAAAGATAGAATTGAAGAAGAATTGCTACTTTGTACTATCTTCGTAGATTTTTATTTGGAATTCCGTTTTATGATAAAAAACTGAAATAAGTCTGATAGTAGTATAATATACATGTT
>CALVJW010000007.1 GCA_944332435.1 uncultured Bacilli bacterium
AAAAAATAAAATATACAAAAAAAAAAAAAAAAAAATTATCTTATTTAAATAAGAGATAATATTTATATGTCATAAAATCATATATAATTCTATTTGATTTATGAAATAAATATTTGACAAACCCTTCTTTTATCTATATAATGTATAAAGCAATGCGAAAATTTAGATAAGTGGAGGTGTAGAATGAAAAGAACTTTTCAACCAAACAATAGAAAAAGAAGTAAAAAACAAGGTTTTTTTGCACGTATGAAAACGAATGTAATAAGAAACAGAAGAAGAAAAGGACGTAAAGTATTATCTCATTAATAGGACACCACTGTGTATAGTGGTGTTTTTACTATTACGATTAATATGAAAAAGGAGAAAGGAAAACAAAATGAAAAAAATCAATATATTAAAAGAGAATCGTGAATATAATCGAATTATACAGAAAAAAAAGCCATTTCATTATAAAGATTATATTTTCTATATAGAAAAAGATACAAAAGATGTTTATCATTTTGGTTTTTCCGTTGGAAAAAAAATAGGGAATGCTGTAACAAGAAATAAAATTAAAAGACAAATAAAGAATATTCTTGATCAAAAGAACTATCAAAATAATTTTAATTGTATTATAATAGTAAAGAAAGGCATTCTTGATAAAACATTTCATGAGATAGAAAAAGATTTATTAGAAGCTATCGATAAACTAAATATAGTAAAAGGAGCTAAAAAATGAAGAAAAAAGCAACAAAGTTATTAATTTTATTGTTTGTTACATTAAGTTTAACAGGGTGTACGACATTATTAAAGGATAAAAATAACCACCCTGTAAAAAATCCTGAAACAGGTCAAACTTTAACAAAAAATATTTTATGTCAGCCAACTGCAAAAGAAACGATAGAACAATATGAAAAGAATGAGATAGATATTAAAGATTTACCAAAATGTAGTGAATTTAATGTTGTATCTGGTGGTTATGAAGGTAAATGGGCAACTTTATTTGTAAAACCATTAGCGTTTATCATAATTAAATTAGGTGAATTATTAAAAAATTATGGATTGGCAATTATGGTTACAACAATTTTAATTCGTTTAGTAACATTAAAATTGACAAAGAAGACGGCAATGCAATCAGAAAATATGAAGCTTGCACAACCGGAATTATCTAAATTAGAGAAAAAATATAAAAATCGTAATGATCAAGAAAGTTTAATGATGAAAAATCAAGAAATGCTTGGAATTTATAAAAAATATAATATCAATCCAATGTCAGGATGTTTATTTTCATTAATTCAAATTCCATTATTCTTTGCTTTCTATGAAGCATTAAATAGATTACCAGTGATTTTTGAAGAGACGTTCTTAGGATTCCAAATGGGAACAAATCCATTAACTGCTATTTCAATGGGACAATTTCAATATATTATATTTATCGTTTTAGTAATAGGTGCAAGTTATTTGTCATTTAAATTAAATGCAAGTGCTTCGATGAGCAATGAGCAAGCGTTACAAATGAAAATGGTTAATAATATGATGTTAGTATTTATTGGAATTGCATCTTTGTCACTATCAACAGGAATTGCAGTCTATTGGATCACCAATAACACTTTTACTATTATTCAAAATTTAGTAGTAAAAAGGAGGAAAGAAAATGTTAAAAATGCATAGCTATGAAGATAAAACTTATGAAAATGCATTAAAAAAGTGTTTATCTGAATTAAATGTAACAGAAAATGATATTTTTATCAAAAAAACAGAAAAAGAAGGAAAATTATTTCAATCTAAGAAAGTATATTTAACAGTATTAACGAAGGAAGAAGTAAAAAATTATATTAAAGAATTTATCAAAGAAGTTACGAGTAATATGAATATTAATGTAGAATTAGAAATAAGAGAAGAAGATGGAATCTTTAATGTAGGTATGATGAGTGATAATAATGCAATTTTAATAGGTAAAGAAGGAAGAACTTTAAATGCATTACAATTATTACTAAGACAATCATTGCAAATAAACGCGAATATTGATTCTACAATTAAAGTTAATTTAGATGCTGGAAATTATAAAGCAAAAAAACTTAAGAACTTTGAATATGAAATGCGAAAAATTATCAAAGAAGTGGAAACTTCTAAAGTAGATGCAAGTTTAGATCCAATGAATTCTTATCAAAGAAGAATTATTCATAACTTAGCAAATGAATTTTCTCATGTAACAACCAAAAGCGACGGAGAAGGAAAAGAACGTCATGTTGTAATTAAGTATAAGGAAGATTAATAAAAGAAGGTACGAATATCTTCTTTTTGTTTTCTTGACTGTTCTTTGGAAATAAGATAAAATCACAATGAAAGGAAATCAATATGCAAGAAAAAAAATATATGGAAATTGTAAAAGTTATTTTAGAACATCCAGAGTTTATAAAAAGAAAAGAATTTAAACACCATGAAGAAGAAAGTGTGTATGAACATTGTTTGAAAGTATCTAAATTAGCGTATCTTATTGCAAAAAAATTACATTTGAAAAATCCAGAAGAAATCGCCATTGGCGCATTGTTACATGATTTTTACGATAAACCATGGCAAAATAATACTGAAAAAGTACCTTTTTTCCAGCAACACGGATTTGTCCATGCTAGTCAAGCAGTGAAAAATTCTAAAAAATATTTCCCAGAATTAATGAATGAGAGAATAGAAGACATGATTGAAAAACATATGTTTCCACTAAATATAAAACCACCAAAGTATATAGGAAGTTGGATTGTCAATATTAGTGATGATATAATTTCTCTCAATGTATTTCTACATCCTACAAAATTACCTAAGTATGTAGGAATAAAAAAAACGAAAAGAAAGAAGTGATAAAATGGAAGATACAATTGCAGCAATTTCATCTGCTGTTGGAGTAGGAGCGATTTCAATTGTTAGAACAACAGGGCCTAATGCCATTGAAATAGTAAATAAATTATTTAGAGGAGCTAATTTGGAACAAGTGCCTACACACACCATTCATTATGGTCATATAGTAGATAATGACTTAATAGTTGATGAGGTACTTGTTATGTTGATGAAAGCTCCTAAAACTTATACAACGGAAGATACAGTTGAAATAAATTGTCATGGTGGTATTTCAACAACCAATAAAGTGTTAGAATTATTATTATCAAATGGGTGTAGATTAGCAGAACCTGGAGAATTCACAAAGCGAGCTTTTTTAAATGGTAGAATTGATTTAAATCAAGCAGAAGGGGTAATGGATTTAATTAATGCAAAAACAGATCAAGCACGTATGATGGCGATGAATACGGTAAATGGAAAGGTATCATCATTGATAAAGAACTTAAGAAATGAAATTATTCAAGTCCTTGCTAATATTGAAGTAAATATTGACTACCCTGAATACGAAGATATAGAAGAGTTAACAATCGAACAAATTATACCTTTAATGAAACATATTGAAAAAGAAATGGATCATATTTTGAAAGAAAGCAAAAATGGAAAATTATTAAAAGAGGGAATTAGAACTTCAATTATAGGAAGGCCAAATGTAGGGAAGAGCAGTTTATTAAATACATTATTAGAAGAAGAAAAGGCAATTGTAACCTCGATTGCTGGTACTACTCGAGACATTGTAGAAGGAAAAATTAATTTAGATGGTATTATTTTAAATATAATAGATACTGCTGGTATAAGAAAAACAGATGATATTGTAGAAAAAATAGGGGTAGAAAAAAGTCTTCAATTAATAGAGGATTCAGAATTAGTATTGTTTGTTTTAAATAATAATGAAAAATTAACAGAGGAAGATAGAAATATATTACAGAAATTACATGGTAAAAATCATATTATTTTAGTAAACAAAACAGATTTAGACAAAAAATTAGATATAGCAGAATTAAAAGATGAGAAAGTAATTTTTATGAGTATGGTAAATCATACTGGGGTAGAAGAAATAAAAGAAGCAATTAGAACAATGTTTCAATTAGAAAAAATTACTACGGGAGATCTTACATATTTAACAAACGCAAGAGGAATTGCTTTATTAAATCAAGCAAAGGAATCTTTACATGATGTTATGACAGGAATAGAGAATCATATGCCAATTGATATGATTGAAATCGATATTAAAAATATATGGAATCTTTTAGGAGAAATGATAGGAGAGTCATACGAAGAAGAATTAATTGACCAACTATTCAGTCAATTTTGTTTAGGGAAATAAACATCTAAAAGGGGGAAAAGAATGATTGAATGGTTTAGCAGTATTCCTCATGTATGGCAAGCTTTTATTGCTACCTTATTTACATGGAGTATTACTGCACTTGGAGCTAGTTTAGTATTCTTATTAAAAAAAGTAAATAAAACTTTTATGGATGGTATGTTAGGATTTGCTGCTGGAGTTATGATTGCTGCTTCATTTTGGTCTTTAATTATACCGGGAATTGACTTAGCGAATAATTTGGGAATAAATTCTTTAGCAATTGCAACTTTAGGATTTATGACCGGTGGTTTATTTCTATTTATTGGTGATAATATTTATAAATTTTATATAAAAAATCATCCTAAAAACAAGAAAGAGAGTCAAAATGATAAATTAAAAAGATGTTTAATGTTAATACTTTCGATAACTTTACATAATATTCCTGAAGGTTTAGCGATTGGTGTTGCTTTTGGATCATTACAGTATGGATTAGAAGGTTCATCACTAGCGGGAGCAATTGCCTTGGCATTAGGAATAGGCTTGCAAAATTTTCCAGAGGGAAGTGCAGTTAGTTTTCCATTACGAAGAGAAGGGTATTCGAGGAAAAAAGCTTTTTTCTTAGGGCAAGCAAGTGGAATTGTGGAACCAATCGCGGGAGTATTAGGCGCACTTTTAGTAATTAAAATTCGTTTTATTTTACCGTTTTTCTTATGTTTAGCGGCAGGTTGTATGATTTATGTAGTGATTGCTGAATTAGTTCCTGAAAGTCAGACAAATAAGCAGAAAGACTTAATGGCATTATTTACTTTAATTGGATTTGTTGTTATGATGATATTAGATATTGCATTGGGATAAGAAATTATCTCTTTTTATGTGAAAAGAAGTTAGATTTATAAAAAACATATTACTAATTTTGTTGAATCAAAAAGTATAGAATAAAATTTATAAAATCATTTTTTATTCATGAATAATTGTTTTATTTTAGATTTGATAGTATAATATGAAAAGCAAAAAGGAAGTGGTCATATGCATTATGAAATAATTGTTGTAGGTGGAGGTCATGCAGGTTGTGAAGCCTCTTTAGCTGCATCTAGAATGGGTCATAAAACATTGTTAATTACAGCAAATATTAAAAATATTGCCGATATGCCTTGTAATCCAAGTATTGGTGGAAGTGCTAAAGGAATAGTTGTTCGTGAAATTGATGCTTTAGGTGGAGAAATGGGACGTAATGCTGATAAATCACAAATTCAAATTAAGATGCTGAATAGTAAAAAAGGCCCTGCTGTCCAAGCTTTAAGAGCACAAGCTGATAAATTAGTATACCCAAAAGAAATGTTTAAAACATTAGAAAATCAAAAAAATCTAGATATAAAAGAAGCAATGATTGAAGATTTAATGATTGAAAATAATAAAGCAGTAGGTGTTATAACTTCGGATGGCGAAAAAATTTCTGCACAGGCGGTTATTTTAACAACTGGAACTTATTTAAAGGCGGATATATTGGTAGGAGATACTAGACGCAGAGAAGGACCACATGGTGAAAAGCCAAGTAATTATTTAAGTGATAAATTAAAAGAATATGGTTTTAAAATATTAAGATTAAAAACAGGAACACCACAGCGAATTGACAGAAATACAATTGATTTTAGTAAAGCTAAAATTGAAACTGGGGATGATGTATATAGAACATTCAGTTATGATACAATTCCTTCGTATAAAATAGAAGACCAAATTCCGTGTCATTTAATATATACAACGAAAGAAACACACGATATTATTAAAAATAATTTAGAGAAGTCAAGTATGTATGGGGGACTAGAAGATATTATGGGGATTGGTCCAAGATATTGTCCTTCCATTGAAGATAAAATTGTTCGTTTTGCAGATAAAGAAAAACATCAATTATTTTTAGAACCAGAAAGTATTTATTTAGATGATATCTATATTCAAGGTTTTTCAACAAGTATGCCATATGATATTCAAGAAAGGATGGTTCATAGCTTACCAGGATTAGAACACGCTAAAATTAATAAATATGCATATGCAATAGAATATGATGCAATTTATCCAACACAGCTAAAACAGACATTAGAAACTAAAATAATTGAAAATTTATATACTGCCGGACAAATTAATGGAACAAGTGGCTATGAAGAAGCTGCTTGTCAAGGATTGATGGCTGGAATCAATGCTTCATTAAAAATTCAAGGAAAAGAGCCTCTTATTTTAAAAAGAAATGAAGCGTATATTGGCGTTTTAATTGATGATTTAGTTACAAAAGGCGTTAGAGATCCATATCGATTACTTACTTCACGTGCTGAATATCGTTTATTATTACGACATGACAATGCGGATATTCGCTTAAGAAAATATGGTTATGAAGTAGGATTAATTGATGAAAATAGATGGGAAAAGTTTAATAATAAATTACATCAAATTGAACAATTAGAAGAGGAAGCTAAAGAGATTAGAATTACGCCTACAAAAGAGACAAATGCTTATCTAGAAACAATTGGAAGTAATCCGATAAAAGATGGAATGTCATTATATGATCTATTAAAAAGACCGGAAATTAATTTTGAAAATATTACTCATTTTTATCAATTTGATTATAGCCAAGAAATAAAGGATCAAGTAGAAATTCATATTAAATACGATGGATACATAAAAAAAGCAATTCGTGAAGCCGAAAAAATGTTAAAATTAGAAAATAAAAAAATTCCGGCTGATATCGACTATACTAAAATTAGAAATTTAGCCAGTGAAGCAAGGCAAAAATTAGATGAAGTACGTCCTACGACTTTAGCACAAGCTCTTCGAATTAGTGGAGTCAATCCCGCAGATATTTCTATTTTAACGGTATATTTAAAAAAGGAGTATGCAAATGAATCAAACTAATTTTATTGAAGAGTTAAAAAAAATTAATATTATATTGACTGAAAAACAATTGATGCAATTAGAACAATATTATGAATTACTAGTGGAATATAATAAAGTAATGAATTTAACAGGGATTACAGAGAAAGAAGAAGTATATTTAAAACATTTTTATGATAGTGCTACGTTAAATAAAATTATAGATTTAACAAAAGAAAAATCTTTATGTGATATTGGAACAGGTGCAGGATTTCCAGGATTAGTATTAAAAATAATATTTCCCAACTTACATGTTACACTAGTTGATTCATTAAATAAGCGAATTAAATTTTTAAATATTGTTATCGAAAAATTAGAATTAGAAAATATTATAACAGTACATGCTAGGGCAGAAGAATATGCCAAAGAGCATCGAGAAGAGTTTGACATTGTAACAGCTAGAGCAGTAGCATTTCTTCCAACTTTAATGGAATATTGTGTACCGCTTGTAAAAGTTGGGAAATATTTTATTCCAATGAAAGCCAATCTAAAAGAAGAACTAAAAGCATCATATAATGCTATGAAATTATTAAATTTAGAAATAAAAGAGGAAGTAGAATTTTTCCTTCCATTTGAAAAAAGTAAACGTACTTTAGTAAAATTTTATAAGAAACAAAAGACTAACAGACATTTCCCAAGAAAATTTAGTGAAATTAAGAAAAAATCATTGTAACTTTCTAGAATAAGAAAGTTACTTTTTTATATGATAAAAAATAAAAAAAATATTTCCCAAAATATATTGTAATATTTCCCAAAATATAGTATGATAGAATCAATAAGAATAAAAGTAGGAAGGAGTTATATATGAAGTTAGATGATAGAAAAGTTGTGGAGTTGCCATTAGATGATATTTTGCCAAACCGTTTTCAACCACGAATTACCTTTAATGAAGATGCAATTAATGAACTTGCAGAGTCAATTAAAGAACATGGAGTAATTCAACCAATTGTCGTTAGAAAAATTAATGATAAATATGAAATAATTGCCGGGGAAAGAAGATACAAAGCAAGTACGATGGCCGGAAAAAGTACAATTCCAGCAATTGTAACAGATTTAAATGATAAAGAAAGTGCAGAGATAGCATTAATTGAAAATGTCCAAAGAGAAGATTTGACGGCAATTGAAGAAGCTGTATCTTATAAAAAGATTTTAGATATGGGGTATTTAACACAAGAAGAATTATCCGGTAAATTAGGAAAAAAACAATCGACAATTTCTAATAAATTAAGACTATTAAATTTAGATGAAGAAGTGCAAGAAGCTTTATTAGAAAAAAAAATATCCGAAAGACATGCACGCTCTTTATTAAAGCTTAACACCAAAGATCAAAGAAAAATGTTAAATCGTATAATTACTGAACGTTTAACAGTAAGAAAAACAGATGCTGAAATAGAAAAAATATTGCATCCTGATATGAAAGTTGAAGAAAAAAAGATAACTGAATCAACAGGATCATTAGAAGTATTGGATTTAGATGATGATACGAACGAAGGAGGAAAAAATAAAATGAATAATGAATTTAATAATAACTTTAATATACCTACACAGTCAATTATGACTGATAATTTACAAAATAATACAGGAAGTTTTGTAGAAGAGGTAGTGCCACAAAGCAACAATGCTAATATTCCGGTTTCTCCAATTATAGAAGATGTGAAACCAGTAGAGCCAATATTTAATAATCCTGGATTTATGGATGTTAATAAAATTGAGGAAACAGCAACTGATATTAATGTAGAAAAACCAGTTGCTAATATGCAAGACTTATTGCAACCAACACCAAAACCAACAGAAGCACCAATTCCAAATGTTGATGCATCAATTTTCAGTTTTGATCCACAAGCGACATCTAGTTATGTAGGAAAACCATCATTACAACCAACAGAGCAAAATGAATCTGATGAATCTGATGAATCTGATGAATCTAATTTGCTAAAACCTGGAAAATTTTTCAATCTTAATAGTGATGGAGAGATTGCGGAACCAGCAGCTCCTTATCAATCAACTGAAACAACTCCAGAAAGTATTTCAGCTATGTTAAATAGTGCGACTATAAAAGAAGAACCAGTCGTAGAAGCTCCAAAACCAGTAGAAGAAGTAAAACCTAATACAAGTAGTATGTTTGGAATTAATTTAGAACCTAAAAATCCTGACTATGTTAAAAATGTAGAAGAAAAAGAAGCAAATGTTGATTTTGGTATTCCTACACCAACAATTGACAATAACACATTAAACTTTGATAGCTTTTTTCAAGATAATACAACTCAAACTTCAACAGTTAACATGCCAGAACAACCAAGTGTTCCAGAGCCAGCTTCAACAGTTAATATTACTCCAGCTGAACCTAATTTTGTAGCTAATCAAACTCAAGCTACACCAAGTATGCAATCTGAAGTACCAAGCGTACCAGACTCAGTAATGCCAACTGCTCCAGTTACACCTTCTGTACAACCGATGACACAAACACCAAATTATAGTGTTCCATCAACAGAAGAATTAGATGCATTTTTAAACAATTTAGATTCTAGCACCCCACTTTCACAACCGATGCCAGAATCATCAATGCCACAACCAAGTATGACAGTACCAGGGAATAATACAATTGTTGATGTACAAGGAAAAATGGGACAAGTAAAAGCAATTATGGCAGAAGCAAAACAGAAAGTAGAAGCACTAGGAATTAAAATTGATTTAGATGAATTTGATTTTGAAGATATGTATCAAGCAATCTTTAAAATTGATAAATAAGATAAAAGAGAACTATAATTCGTTCTCTTTTTTTTGTATTTTCTTATCCAATGCTTCATGCTCCAGTTGTTTTCCTCTTCTGCGCACGTTATAATATGATTTTTTACTTTTTAATAAATGAATTTATTATTCATAACCTTATAGTAAAAATCTATACAATGTAGGTGATGATAATGTGACAAGATTAGAAAAATGGATCATACTTGTGCGGTAACAAAAAAGGAAAAATAAATCTTAACAAGAAAATGAATAATCATTTATATCAAATATTAAATGATACATTTGAATTGAGTTATTATGAATTTACTAAATGAAAAAGTAGCATATACAAGATAACACTGTTGATCAATTTGAGGTATTAATGAAAGAAAAAAAGGTAGTTATTTCTAATCCTAAGAAAAAACATTATTTAAGCTGACGAAGAGAAACATGCATATGAATATTTCTAAATTAAAATTTTAAGAATGACTTGCATAAAAGAAAAATTTCAATTTCTAAAATATTTAAAAGTGAATCCAGGAAAGTTGTTAGTGATTCCTTGTTTTATTGTAAAATAAATGTTAGAATAGGGTATCAAGATAATTTCGTATGTATATGATTTAATCAATTTGTAGCTGAAATTGATTTTGATATATTTTTGGCTAAAAACAGAAGGAATCAAAATATATATTTTAATATACAGAATATGAATTTTAAGGTTGGCATTAGTCATAGTAAGGAGGGTAATCATGTTTGAACTAGTATCAAAATATACACCGAGTGGTGATCAACCAGAAGCAATAAGGAAATTAGTAGATGGTATTAATCAGGGGACAAAATATCAAGTATTACTTGGAGCAACAGGAACTGGTAAAACATTTACCATTGCAAATGTGATTAAAGAAGTTAATAAACCGACTCTTGTTTTAGCACATAATAAAACTTTAGCAGGACAACTTTATTCAGAATTAAAAGAATTATTTCCTAATAATCATGTTTCTTATTTTGTTAGTTATTATGATTATTATCAACCAGAAGCCTATGTTGCTAAAACAGATACATATATTGAAAAAGATGCTTCTATTAACGATGAAATTGATGAATTACGACATGAAGCAACTTCTAATTTATTAAAATATCGAGATGTAATTGTAGTAGCAAGTGTATCGTGTATTTATGGAATTGGAGAAGTTGAAGAATATAAGCGTAAAATGCTAACATTATCAATTGGTGATACCATAGACCGCGATGAAGTCATTTTAAAATTAATTGATATGCTTTATGAACGAAATAATATAGATTTAAAACGTGGTACATTTCGGGTACGAGGGGATGTATTAGAAATTATTCCTATTAGTCAGCATGGAAAAGGAATTCGTATTGAATTTTTTGGTGATGAGATTGATCGAATTGTTGAATTTGATACTTTAACTGGAGCAATCACTTTAGAAAAAAAATCAGTTAGTATTTTTCCAGCGAGTCACTTTGTAACGAGCGAAGATAAATTAAAACTAGCAGTTAAGAATATCAAGCAAGAGTTAGAACAACAATTAGAAAAATTCAAAAAAGAAAATAAGTTATTAGAATATCAACGATTAATGGAGCGAACGAATTATGATATGGAAATGTTATTAGAAACAGGATTTTGTAGAGGAGTAGAAAATTATTCAAGACATATCGCTTTGAGAGGTCCTGGAGAAACACCTACCACCTTAATTAATTTCTTTCCCGATGATTTTTTATTGGTAGTTGATGAATCTCATGTTACATTACCACAAGTAAGAGGAATGTTTAATGGAGATCAAGCAAGAAAACAAGTATTAGTAGACTATGGATTTCGCTTGCCAAGTGCAATGGATAATCGCCCATTAAAATTTGATGAATTTACGAAATTAATTAATCAAGCTATTTATGTTTCTGCAACTCCAGGAGATTATGAATTAGAATTAACAAACCATAAAGTAGTAGAACAAATTATTCGACCAACAGGGTTATTAGATCCAACAATTGAAGTAAAACCATCAAAAGGACAAATTGATGATTTAGTAAGTGAAATTAATAAACGTCGAGAAAAGAATGAACGTGTGCTAATTACTACTTTAACAATACGTATGGCTGAAGAGTTAACAAAATATTTAAAGGATTTGGATATCAAAGTGGCATATCTTCACTCGGAAATTAAAACATTAGAAAGAATGAAGATTATTCGTGATTTACGCCTGGGAAAATATGAAGTGGTAGTTGGAATCAATTTATTGCGTGAAGGAATTGATATTCCTGAAGTTAGTTTAATAGCAATTATGGATGCTGATAAACAAGGATTCTTAAGAAGTGAAAGAAGCTTGATTCAAACAATCGGTCGTGCTGCTAGAAATGCCAGTGGACATGTTATTATGTATGCAGATAAAATAAGTGAAGCGATGGATTACGCGATAAAAGAGACAAATAGACGTCGTGAGATTCAGATGAAATATAATGAAGAACATGGTATTGTTCCAAAAACGATTATTAAAGAAATCCATGAAATTATTAGTAATAATAAAGAATTAGAAGAAAAAGAACCAATTAAAATGAGTAAGAAAGAAAAAATGAATTTAATGATGAGTGTGGAACAAGAAATGAAAGAAGCAGCGAAAAATTTGGATTTCGAAAGAGCAATGGAATTAAGAGATATCTTATATGAATTAAAAGTAGAAACGAATGAGTAAGAAGTGGTAAAATGAAAAAATTAAAAAAAATTTATATTGAAATAACGAATATATGTAATAAAAATTGTAGTTTTTGCTCTATTGATAATAGAACAAAAGAATTTATGTCAATAGAAAAATTTGAACATATTCTAAAAGAAATTAAACCATATACGAATTATATTTATCTTCATGTAAAAGGAGAACCACTTCTTCATCCACATTTATCTGAAATTTTCAAACTATGTAATCAATATCAAATCTATGTTAATATTACAACTAACGGGACATTATTATTGAAACAATCAGAAATATTAATGAAATACTCATGTGTAAGACAAATAAATGTTTCTCTTCATAGTTTTGAAAATGAATCGAATCAACAATATATTAATCAAGTAATAGAGGCAACAAAGAAAATTCAAAATCAAACTAATATTATTGTTGTTTATCGTTTTTGGGCATTAAAGAATAATCAACTGACAAAAGAGAATCAATTTTTATTAAAGAAAATTATTGCTTCATACCAATTAAATCAAAAAGTAATGGACAAAATCATGCAGGAAATGAATATTAAGATTGGAAAAGACTTATATATTAATAAGGCCCCATTATTTGAGTGGCCAGATCTAAAAAGTATTTTTGTTAGTGATACAGGATTTTGCTATGGAATGAGTAGGCATGTAGCTATTTTAGTAGATGGTACTGTTGTACCTTGCTGTCTAGATAGTAAAGGAATCATTAACTTGGGAAATATTTTTACCACATCTTTTTCTTCTGTTATGGAAGGAGATAGAGCACAGAATTTATTAAAGGGATTTCGTAATCATAAGTTAACAGAGGAATTATGTAAGCATTGTGAGTATAGAATGCGTTTTAAAAGAAATATGATATAATAAAAATAGGTGAGGTGGCTCATATGAAAGTTATGATTATAGATAAAAATACCCATAAAGTACGTATTAATCATATGATTGACTGGCTAATTTATATGCTAGGTTATAGTATCGTTTTAATTCTAGTTAGTTTAATATTTAAGAAAACGATTATGATTGATCAACAATATTTTGGTATGTGGGTACTGATAACTTCTGTTATTGTTTATATTTTAAACAAGACAATCAAGCCAATTTTAGTATGGTTAACAATTCCTTTAACTGGTATGACTTTGGGCTTATTTTATCCATTTATTAATGTATTTATTTTAAATATTGCTGATTTTATTTTAGGTTCGCATTTTAATATTCATGGTTTATTTATGTCGTTTCTTGTAGCAGTTTTAATATCAATTATGAATGCCATTATGGATACTTTAATAATTGAACCAATTATTAGGAGGTACAAATCATGAATCCTATTTTTATACAGTTTGGTCCATTTAGTATTTATTGGTATTCTATATTTATTTTAATTGCTTTAATTATAGGAATTTATTTAGTAATAAAAGAAGGAAAAAAACATAATTTAAAAGCAGATATGATTACTGATTTAGCCTTTTTTATGATACCGATTGCTCTTGTATGTGCTCGCCTTTATTTTGTTATTTTTCATTGGGATTATTATAGTGCTAATTTAATAGAGATATTTTATGTTTGGGAAGGTGGACTTGCTATTCATGGCGGAATCATTGGTGGATTATTATATTTACTTTATTTTTCTAAAAAATATCATATAAACCCATTATTATTAACCGACATGATTGTCATCAGTTTATTTTTAGGCCAAGCAATCGGGCGATGGGGAAACTTTATGAATGGTGAAGCATTTGGTCCAGCTACTACGTTAGAACATCTAGAATCTCTTCATTTACCGTCTTTTGTTATAGAAGGAATGAATATTAATAATGTTTACCATATTCCAACCTTTTTTTATGAATCAACAGCCTGTTTTATTGGCTTTATCGTATTATTATTATATCGTAGAAGAAAAAAATTAAAATTAGGAGAATTAACTAGTTTTTATTTGATATGGTATGGAATGATTCGTTTCTTTATTGAAGGACTTAGAACAGATAGTCTTATGCTTGGTCCAATAAAAATGGCCCAATTAGTATCGATTATTATGGTAATATTAGGAATTATTTTATTGCTATATAGTTATCAAAAGAAAAAACTGTATCATAAGGAGGAATATCATGAAATTTGATTATGAGTGTGTTGTAATCGGAGCAGGAGTAAGTGGAATGAGTGCAGCAATTTACTTAAAAAGAGCGGAAATGAATGTTTGTCTTCTTGAAAAAAGTGCTCCAGGTGGCCAAATCAATAAAACAAGTACCATTGAGAATTATCCTGGATTCACAGGAATTGGCCCGGATCTTGCCATGAAAATATTTGAGCAAGTTACAACTTTAAATATTCCATACGAATATGCTGATGTAATAGATATTAAAAAGTTGGAAAGCGGATTTGAAATTATAGCAACAAACAAAACAATTACATCAAAAAAAATTATTTTAGCAACCGGAAGAGAACCAAATAAATTAAATGTTCCAAATGAAGATGAATTAACTGGGCGTGGCGTTAGTTGGTGTGCTATCTGCGATGGGCCACTTTATAAAGATAAAGTAGTTGCAGTTGTAGGTAGTGGGAATAGTGCTTTAGAAGAAGGAATTTACTTATCGAATATTTGTAAAAAAGTAATTATGCTAAATCGCAGTAAGCGATTTAAAGGTTCAAAAATGTTACAAAGTAAATTATTTGAAAAAGGGAATGTTGAAGTAATGTACGAAACCAATATACAAGAACTAATAGAGAAAGATAATAGATTAGATAAAATAATAATCAAACAGCAAAATCAACAAGAAGAATTAAAAGTAGAAGGTTTGTTTATCTATATTGGCTTTACCCCAGATACGCAATATCTAGAAAATATTGGTGTATTAAGAGAATATAATTATGTAATAGTAAATAGTAAATTGGAAACCAATATTTCTGGAATTTATGCTTGTGGTGATATTATAAAGAAGAATTATTACCAAATATCGAATGCAGTTGGTGAAGGTGCGGAAGCAGCATTAGCAGTGATTGCAGAATTAGAAAATAACTAAATAATAGAATATATTAAATAAAAAGAATTATTAAAAAACTATTAATTCTTTTTTGCTATTTAACTTTAACAAATGTGTGCAAATATGAATGAATCGAATACGATATAATAGTTAGTATGGAATAAATATGGAACAAGTGATATAATGGTAAAGAAATGGGGACGATTAAATGAATAGAGAAAAAGTAGTGATTTTAGGTGGGGGGACAGGAATGTCTACTTTACTTCGAGGTTTAAAACAATTTCCATTAGATATTACTGCAGTCGTGTCAGTATGTGATGATGGAAAAAGTACTGGGAGATTACGTGAAGAATTCAATATGCCAGCAGTAGGTGATATTAGAAGAGTTTTAGTAGCGTTATCAGAAGTAGAACCTTTAGTGGAGAAATTAGTAAACTATCGTTTTCAAACAACAAGCGATTTAAATGGACATACGGTAGGAAATTTATTGTTAACGGCTATGACCAATATTAATGGGAATATGTCAGATGGAATTGAAGCACTTAGTAAAGTATTTAATTTAAAAGGATCAGTATTGCCATTAACAGAAGACAATGTTATTTTAATGGGTGAGATGACCGATGGAAAAATTGTCGAAGGTGAGCATAATATTACGGAATCAGAAAGTAATATTATGCGTGTCTTTTATAAAGAAGTACCAACGATTAATCCAAAAGTATTAGAAGAAATCAGAAATGCTGATTTGATTATTTTTAGTATGGGAAGCTTATATACAAGTATTATTCCTAATTTACTATCAGAACAAATGATTGAACAACTTGATAAAACAAATGCTAAATTGATGTATGTTTCTAATATGATGACACAACCCGGTGAAACCGACGATTATAAAGTATCAGATCATGTAAAAGCATTAAATGAGTATTTAGGAAAACATAAAATTGATATTGTTATTGCAAACAATGGGGAAATTAGCAATGAATTAATTGAAAAATATTCCGACTTAGAGCAGAAAGATCCAGTAGAATTAGACTATCAAGAATTAAAAAATATGAAAGTAGAAATTATTGAAGATAACTTTGTTATGGTTGAACCAGAATCAAATTATTTACGCCATAATGTTATTAAATTGGCATTTCATATTTTTTCATACTTATTATAAGGAGGAAAAAACATGTCTTTTACTAGTACTGTAAAGAATGAAATTAGTACCATATTTTTAAATGAAACCAATCATATTTCTGAATTATCTGCACTAGTAAAGACGATTGGTAATTTTGAACAGGACAAAATTTTATTATCAACAGAAAATGTAAGCGTTGCTAATAGAATTTTCCAATTATTTAAAAATATCTACGATATTCAAGCAAAAATTACGGTTCGTAATGGATATAATTTTAACAAAAATTATCTTTATATTTTAGAAGTTACCAATAAAGTAAGTTTTATATTGAATGATTTATCCATTTTAAAAGATAGTAAAACGTTATCATATCCGGAAGAATACATATATGCGGATGATGATTTAATACGTTCATATTTACGAGGGGTATTTTTAGGAATTGGTAGTGTTAACGATCCGGAAAAATCACGGTATCATTTAGAATTTCTAGTTGAAAATAAAGAATATGCAGAATTTCTCTCTCGCTTATTAAATCAATATTATTTAAATAGTAAAGTATTAAAAAGAGAAAATAAATATATGATTTATATGAAAGAAGCAGAAAAAATTAGTGATTTTTTAAAATTACTAGGGGCCTCGAAAGCAGTCATGTATTATGAGAATATTCGTATATATCGTGAAAGTAAAAATATGGCTAATCGTTTAAATAATTGTGAACAGGCAAATGTTGATAAATCAATTCAATCGGCATCGGCACTTGTTCATGATATAGAATTATTAGAAGAAGTAGGAGCTTTAGAATTGTTAGATGAAAAAGTATTAGAAGTAGCTAATTATCGACGTCGATATCCTGAATCTTCTCTTACAGAATTAAGTGAAATCATTAGTATTGAAACTGGTACAAAAATTACCAAATCAGGTTTACATCATCGATTAAATAAGATAAAGTTATTAGCAGAAAAAATAAAAAAAAAAAAAAAGAAAAAAAATAAAAAATAAAAGGAGAAATAGAATAAAAAAAATAAAATTATTAGAAAAAAAAAAAAAAAAAAAACAAAAGGAAAATAATAATATATAGTAGGGGGAATAACATGGAAAGTAAAATATTACAAACAAAAAAAGAAGAACAAACAGTAAGGGAAGGAAATAAAGAATATCGTCAAATTCAAATAACAAAAAAAATATCTCATAATTCCAATATAGAATATGCAACAATGAAAATGAACTATGATTTAGATAATCAGTTAACAAAAGTAACTTTTAATTTAGATAGTTCTAATAGAGGGGTAAATTGGCTTGTAACAAAGAATTTATATGAAGCATCGTATTATATAGAAGAAGAGCAAAAGAAAATACAAGAACATTCTATTTCTTATCAATGTTCTGATCCTATCAAGTTTGAACAATATGAATTAAAAAATAATGTTATTATTTCTAAAATAATAGATGGAACGAAACCAAGTCCAACGATAGAATATATAGAAAAAGAGCAAGGAGAATTATATTCTGATGCTTTTAGAACACAGGTTCTTGCTAAAGAACATATTAAGTATTTCTGTGATAAAGAATTTATGAGTGAATCGTCTATTAAAACAATTGAGACTATATTAGACATTATTTTTGAAATATATCCTGAATTAGAATTAGATTTACGAAATATAGGATATTATGGAACAATTTATGATGAAGTAAAAAAGTATAATGAAGCAATCAATCATCAAGGTGTTGTGAAGGTAAAAAAATAAAAAAATGTATAAAAAAGAAAATGCCAATTTAGATGTGTTTTCTTTTTTATTTCGAATACTATGAATGGACAAAACAACGTGATTTATAGTATAATAATAGACAGGTGATTTTATGAGTGATGTATATAAAAAATTAACGGAAGAAATCAAGAAACACAATCATATTTTTATTATGGCTCATAAAAATATTGATTTAGACGCATTGGGATCTTCTATCTGTCTTTATCAAATTATTTCTTCTTTTAAAAAAGACTGTTATATTTTGTTAAATAAAAATGAAACGAATACATCTATTGTAAAAGCATTAAATAGTTTAGAAAAAGAACATATATCCATTTCATTTATTGATAGAGAACAATGTAGTCAATATGTTTCAGATGATTCTTTACTTATCGTATTAGATACTCATAAAAAAAATATGCTAGAAGTTCCCTTTTTATTAGATGAAATAAAAGATGTTATTGTATTAGATCATCATGTTAAAAGTGGTGATTATATTGAAAATACGATATTTTCTTATATTCGCGCAACATTATCTAGTATGAATGAATTCATGGTAAGTTATTTAAAATATTTAAATAAAGAAATTCAACCGGTTATTGCTACTATTATGCTTGCTGGAATACAAATTGATACGAATTCATTTAATGTGAAAACATCTGCTTCCACTTATGATGCAGCAAGTAAATTAGCTTGGCTTGGTGCCGATAACATCGTTAAACAGGAATTATTGCAAGAAAATAAAGAAATTTATATGCAACGCCAATCATTGATACAAAATAGTTTTAATGTGAATGATGTTTTTGAAGTATGTGTATTAGATGATAACATTTATGAGAGAAAGGATTTAGCTCTTATTTCAGAAGAGTTATTAAAATTTGAAGATGTAGAAGCATCTTTTACCATTGGTAAAACAAGTAAAAGTAAACTTGGTATTAGTGCAAGATCATTAGGAAGAATCAATGTTGAAATTGTAATGTCAAAGTTAGGTGGTGGAGGTCATATGACTGATGCCGCTGCTCAGATATTAACAACTGATATAGAAGAAGGAAAAAGTTTATTATTAGGAGCAATCAAGGAGGCAATCGATGAAGGTAATATTTATTAAAGATTTAAAAGGTCAAGGAAAAAAAGGCGAAATTAAAGAAGTAAAAGATGGTTATGGAATGAATTATTTAATTAAGAATGGATATGCCATAAAAGCAACAGATGGTAGCATGAATCGTCTAAATAGAGAAAACCAAGAACATGAGTTAGCAGAGAATTTATTAATAAAAGAAAAGAAAAGCGAAAAGGAACAGCTTGCCAAAGAAAAATTAATTTTTTCAATGAAAGCTGGTAAGGATGGAAAAGTATTTGGGCAAGTGTCTACCAAACAAATTAAAGAAGAATTGGATAAATTAGGTTACAAAATAGATAAGAAGACAATTCATTTAGATCATCCAATAGATACATTAGGAGAACATATAGTAACAATTTTACTTCATAAACAAGTAACAGCAGAAGTAAAAGTAAAAGTAGTTGAAAAATAAAAAAAGTAGGTGATAGGATGTTAGAAAAAGTGATGCCTCACAATATTGAAGCAGAACGTTCTGTATTAGGATCAATGTTTTTGAGTAAATATGCAGCTCAAAAATGTGTTGAAAATTTAAATAAAGATTTATTTTATTTAGATTCACATAGTAAAATATTTGAAGTTTTAAGCAAATTTGTTGATCAAAGAATACCAATCGATTTAACAACTGTCACTGCTGAATTAGATAAACAAAAATTATTAAAACAAGTTGGTGATGTAGAGTATTTAACAGAAATTATTAATACTGTACCAACCGCTGCAAATGTAGATGAATATATTAAAATTGTTGAAAATTGTGCTATCAAAAGGAGACTTATTACAGAATCAACAGAAATTGTAAATTCGGTATATGAGTCTTCTGATGACTTAGCTGAATTATTGGAATCAGCAGAAAAAAAGATTTTAAATGTTGTAAAAACACGAAAAGGAACTGAATTTAGAACTATTCAAGACGTTTTATATAAAACACAACAGGATTTAGAAAAATTATCACAAAACAAAGGAGAAATTACTGGTATCGCAACAGGGTTTTATGATATTGATAAATTAACATCAGGACTTCATCCAAATGAATTAATTATTATTGCAGCACGTCCTGCAATGGGAAAAACTGTAATTGCTTTAAATATAGCAATTAATGTAGCGTCTAATAGTGATAAAGCAGTAGCACTATTTAATATGGAAATGGGTGCAGAACAATTAGCGATGCGTATGCTTGCTAGTGTGGGTCAAATTAGTCAAAATAAGTTAAAAACAGGAAGATTAGAACACGATGATTGGAAGAGAGTAAATGAGGCAATTAGTCGCCTTGCAGAAACCAATCTATTTATTGATGATACTCCTGGTATGACAATTGGTGAAATTAGGGCTAAATGTCGTAGACTTGCTAGTAGTGAAAAAGGATTAGGACTTGTTGTAATTGACTACTTACAGTTAATTAGTGGTGGAAGTAAGTATGGTAATAATCGTCAACAAGAAATTTCTGACATTTCTCGTGGACTTAAAACTATGGCGATGGAATTAGAAGTACCAGTTATTGCTCTTGCTCAATTATCTCGTAGCGTCGAATCTAGGGATGATAAGAGACCAATTTTAAGTGATTTAAGAGAGTCTGGTTCTATCGAGCAAGATGCGGATATTGTAGCATTCTTATATCGTGATGATTATTATAACAAAGAGAGTGCCATTGATGAATTTACTTCGAAAAGTGAATTTTTAATTAGAAAACATCGTAGTGGACCAACGGCAGAAATTCCACTTATATTTAAACGTGACACAGCAACATTTGTAAATTTCATTGACCAACAGGAAAGTTAGGTGAAACATGAAAAAATATAGTATTTTGATATGTTTGATTATAGTCGTACTATCTATTTTTGCACTTGGTTTTCATACTAAAACTAATGAAGAACCTAATTTGTTTTATCAAGTATATTTAGATGATGAGTTACTTGGAACAATTAAATCCAAGGATAAATTACTTCGCATGATTGACAAACAGGGGACTTACATTAAAAATAAATACAAAACAAAACAAGTACTAGCGCCAAATGGGTTAGAAATAAAAAAAGTGGTAACTTACAAAGATAAATTAGATAGCCCAGAAGAAATTTATAAAAAAATAGAAGATAAGAAGCCATTTACAATTCCTGGATATCGACTTACATTGAAAGATGGAGATAAAACAAATAAAATTTATGTAACAAATAAAGGTATTATTGATAATGCATTAAAAAGTACCGTAAAAACATTTGTTGGAGAAGAAGCATATCAAGCATATCAAGATGGAACACAAGAAAAAATTACAACTACTGGTAGTGAAATAGAAAATATTTATATTCAAACACACATGACAATTAAGAAGATGAATATACCAGTTACAAACCGAATCTTTATTGAAGAATCAGAATTATCAAAATATTTATTGTATGGGGATAATACAACTGATTCTAAATATACAGTACAGTTAGGTGATACAATTGAACAAGTGGCTTATAAAAATAAAATTAGTCCAGAAGAATTTTTAATTTATAATCCACAATTTACAAGCCGATCTAATTTATTATTTCCTGGGCAAGTTGTTACAATTGGTATGATTGATCCTAAAGTTCAAGTTGTTGTAGAATCTAAAGTAGTAAAAGATGTTGAAACAAAATTTAAAACAGAAGAACGATATGATGCCGATCGTTTAGTAGGTGACGACGAAGTAATTCAAAAAGGAGAAAATGGTTTAGTACGTACAACACAACGTGTGTTTTATATGAATGGCTCATTAGTTTCTGCTGAAACTCAAGCAACGGAAGAATTAAAACCAACGATAAATGCAATTATTGTTCGTGGGGAAAAAGAAATTCCAAGTGTTGGTAGTGGAGCATGGTATTGGCCTGTTAATAGTTATAGTTTCCTTCGTGGAATTGAATATTGGGTAGATCCTGATGATGGAGTGCGTAAAGCTCATACTGGAATCGACATTGCAGATAACTGCGGAAAACCTATTTATGCAGGAAATAATGGAGTTGTTGTACAAGCAACATCATATTACCCAAACGGAATATTTGTTACAATCAATCATAATAATGGTTATTATTCATTATATGCTCATATGTCAAGATTTGTAGTGTCAGTAGGACAGGTTGTTTCAAAAGGTCAAATTATTGGTTATGTAGGACAAACTGGACAAGCATATGGATGCCACTTACATTATGAAATATTTACTGGTGGATTATCTTATTACAGTAGAAATTTCTTAGATGCAAGGAACTTTTACTAATGAAAGTATCTGTTTTAGCAAGTGGCAGCAAAGGTAATTCTACCTATATAGAAACAGACCAAGTAAAAATTTTAGTAGATCTAGGGACCTCTTCTTTATATGTAGAGAAACAATTAAAATCAATTGGGGTTGATCCTAGTTCAATTGATGCCATCTTACTTACACATACCCATGTTGATCATGTTAGTGGATTAAAGGTGTTTACAAAGAAATATCATACTAAAGTATATATGACGCCCCCGATGTATGAAGAATTAAGCAAAAATAATTTAGCTTTACCTTGTATTGAATATATATTAAATGCAGTTATATTAATAAAGGATTTACACATTTTGGTAGTGAAAACCTCTCACGATACCGATGATTCAAATGCTTATATCTTCGACAGTCTAGGACATACATTAGCCTATATTACAGATACAGGATATATTAACATCAAAAATCACAAGTATTTAAAAAATATGAATACTTATATAATCGAAAGTAACCATGATGTTAACCTGCTTATGGATGGACATTATCCATTTCATATTAAACAGAGAATTTTAGGTGATAGGGGGCATTTATCTAATAAACAATGTGCTTATTACCTATCAAAATTGATAGGTGATAAGACACATCAAGTTATTTTAATTCACTTAAGTCAAGATAATAACAACGAAGAATTAGCAAGGAAAGAAACAGAAGATATGCTAAAAGAACATGATTATCAGGTGCAGGTAAAGATATCAAGACAAAAAGAAAAAACGGAATTGGTGGAAGTATGATTAAGATTATATGTGTAGGAAAAATAAAAGAAAAATTTTATCGTGATGCAATTTTAGAATATCAAAAAAGATTAAGCAAATATACAAAATTAGAATTAATCGAAGTACCAGATTCTAGTTTTTCCAACCCAGAGTTAAATCGTCAAAAAGAAAAAGAACAGATTTTAAAACATATCAAACCAAAAGAATATATTATTACGATGGAAATAGAAGGAAAAGAGTACAATAGTATAGGATTAGCTAGACATATTGATCAAGTGTTTCAATCTAACTCTACTATTACATTTATTATTGGTGGTAGTGATGGATTAGATGACGAAATAAAGAGTATGAAGAGTGAATCGATTTCTTTTTCTCAATTAACATTTCCTCATCAACTATTCCGAATTCTTTTGTTAGAACAAATTTACCGTACATATAAAATAAATCATAATGAAAGTTATCATAAATAATGTATAAAATAAAAAAAAATCATTCACTATGTAATAGGGGATGATTTTTATATGAGAAAATTTTTAATTGTAGCAATAATTTGTTTTGGTTGTTATTTTATGATTGGTGCTAGAGCAAAAGAACTATTAATACCAGATGAAGCAATTCGTATGCGTGTTCTTGCAAATAGTAATTCTGAATATGACCAAAAAATAAAAAAAGAAGTTAGCAAAGATTTACAGAAAAGTATGTATCATTTACTAAAAAATACGAAGGGAATTGATGATGCTAGAACTGTCATTCAAAATCATATGAGTGATTTAAATGATACAGTAAATAAAACTTTAACGAGATTAGATTATGATTTGGGATATCAAATCAACTATGGTATGAATTATTTTCCCAATAAAGAATTCCATGGCGTAACTTATAAAGAAGGATACTATGAATCAGTATTGGTAACATTGGGAAGTGGTAAAGGAAATAATTGGTGGTGTGTTTTATTTCCACCTTTATGTTTAATGGAAGCAGAAGAAAGTGATGATGTTGAATATAAATTTTTTGTACAAGAGATGTTAGAAAAATATTTATAGTATAAATTATCCTCTTATAAATAAAATTTTATAGGAGGCTTTTTTATGCACGCTCTAATCATTATTATAATAGCAATAAGTTTAAGTATGGATGCATTTAGTTTGTCATTAGCATATGGAACGTTAAACATTAATAAAAAAGATATTCGATTACTATCGTTTGTTGTTGGTATGTATCATTTTTTTATGCCATTATTAGGAATGTTTATTGGTAGCATCATATTAAGTTTACTACCGATTAGTCCTAATATCATTGTATTTATTGTTTTATTATTTATTGGAATTGAAATGATAGGTGAAAGTAGAAATAATCATACTCGAGAAGATATGCAAGTAATGAATATAAGAGATTTATTTTTATTTGCTTTTGCAGTGAGTCTTGATAGTTTTTCTGTTGGCATCGGTTTAAAATCTATCTCACAGCATTTTGTATTAAGTGCTATAACTTTTTCTTTTACAAGTTTCTTTTTTACGTATATAGGGTTAATATTAGGAAAAAAAATTAATAATAAGCTTGGAAGTATTTCGACATTTATTGGGGGAATGGTATTAATCTTGATTGGTGTAATTACATTGCTTACTTAGTATTGTGTAAAGAAGTGTCGTAAATATTTGCGAAAAAAGCAAATTCATATTATAATAGTTAAGGTGATAATATGATAGTAAATACAAAAGAAATGTTAGAAAAAGCTAAGATAGGAAAATATGCAGTACCACACTTTAATATCAATAATTTAGAGTGGACTCGTTATATTTTAGAAGAATGTCAGAAGAAAAATACACCTGTTATTATTGGTGTGAGTGAAGGAGCTATTACTTACATGGGAGGATACCACACTGTTGTTGGAATTGTAAGAAATTTGGTAACAGATTTAAATATTACAATTCCTGTAGCCATTCATTTAGATCATGGTAGCAGCGTAGAATCTTGTAGAAGATGTATTGATGCAGGATTTACTTCTGTTATGATTGATGCTTCAAAATATGACTTAGAAACGAATATTCAAATGGTAAAAGAAGTTGTAGAATATGCTCATCTTAGAAATGTCACGGTAGAAGCAGAAATTGGACATGTAGGTGGAGCAGAAGATGGAATTCAATCAGACATTGCTTATGCAAAATTAGAGGATGCAATTAAATTAGTAAAAGAAACGAATATTGATTCTTTAGCTCCTGCAGTAGGTAGTGCTCATGGAATTTATAAAGGAATTCCTAAAATTAATTATGAATTAATTGAAACGATTCAAAAAGAAACACAGTTACCACTTGTATTACATGGTGGAAGCGGAATTCCTGATGAAATTATTAAAGAAAGTATTCAAAGAGGAATTAATAAGTTAAATATCAATACAGATTTACAAATTGTATGGAGTAAGGCAGTTAGAACTTTTTTACAAGAAAATGATGAAGTATATGATCCAAGAAAAGTAATTAAAGCTGGTGAATTAAATATAAAAGAAATAATAGATAAAAAAATTGCATTATTAGGAAGTGAGAATCAGGCTTAACATAGCACGTATTATATGAAAATACATATAGTATAAATAGTTTGGGGGAATTTATGAAAAAAATAAAAATTGAAGGCGGACATCCAATACATGGTAAAATTGTTGTAAGTGGAGCAAAGAATAGTGCTGTTGCATTATTACCAGCCGCTATTTTATGTAATGGGATTGTTACTATTGATAATGTGCCAAAAATTTCTGATATTGATGCAATTAAAGAAATTTTAACGTATTTAGGAGCAAAAATAGAGTGCGAAAAAGATAAAATAACGATAGATAGTAGAACAATCCAAAATCGAGCAATTCCTGAATCTTTAGCAAAAAAATTGAGAGCTTCCTATTACTTTATGGGAGCATTGTTAGGTAAATTTCGAAAAACAGAGATGTCTTTTCCTGGTGGGTGCTCCATTGGTGCTCGACCAATCGACTTACATTTAAAAGGTTTTGAAAATTTAGGAGCAACTGTTTCCTCTAATGAAAATCAATATTTAGTTGAAACACCTAAATTGATGGGAGCAGATTTATATGTCAGACATAGCGTTGGTGCTACAGTAAATTTATTATTATCTTCCGTATTTGCAGAGGGAACGACAACGATACATGATGCTGCCAAGGAACCAGAAATTACCAATGTAGTTGAATTATTACAAAATATGGGAGCTAATATTCGTGGAAAGGGAACCGATACTTTAATTATTGATGGTGTAACAAAATTACATAGTGCAAGTATTTCAGTTATTCCAGATCGAATTGAGGCGGGCACTTATGTAATTGCAGGTGTATTGTGTGGAAATCAATTAGAAATTACTAATATTATTCCAGAACACTTAAATTCATTAATTGAAATTTTACAAAAGATGGAAGCTGATATTACAATATTAAAAAATTCTATTATTGTAAGCAAAAAAGAAAATTTATTACCAGCAAATATTAAAACGGAAGTATATCCTGGTTTTCCAACAGATTTACAACAACCAATGACAACATTATTAACAACAGTATCTGGTAGTTCAACTTTGGAAGAAACAATTTATGAAAATCGTTTTAAACATGTTTCCTATTTAAATCAAATGGGGGCCTCTATAACGATACAAGATAAGAAATTAACTATCGCTGCTCCAACAGAATTAATAGGAAGGGAAGTTGTAGCAACCGATTTAAGAGCAGGTGCCAGTCTGGTATTGGCTGGATTGACGGCGATGGGTGAGACATCCATAACAGAGGTAGAACACATTTTACGAGGGTATGAAAATATCATTGAAAAATTAAAAAATGTTGGTGCTAAAATAAAATTAGAAGAAATATAATGAAAGTAGAGGAAACTCTACTTTTTATTAGGAGGATTTTATGAAATTAAAAATCTTATTTATTTTAGCACTTATATCTTTTATTGTTTTTGTTATTTATTTAAATTCAAAAGATACCAAAGTATATTATTTAACATTAGGTGACTATTTAGTAGAAGAAAATTCAAATGGCTATGCAGAAATGGTAAAAGAAGAATTAGAAAAAAGGAAAAAGTTAGAATTATATTTATCAGAATTTAATATTGAAGATGCTAGAGTAACAGACATGATTAATCAAATTGAAGAAAATAGATCAATAAAAATTGGAGAAAAAGAAAGGACAATTAAGAATGCTTTAATTAAAGCTGACTTGGTATTATTATCTGTAGGCTCTAATGACTTATTTTATAAATTAGATCATGAACCTGCTGTTACAGAGGAATTGTATGATCGAGTAGACCAAATATTAGAAGATAGTGAAAAACTATATAAATTGCTACGGGAGTATAGTAAAGAAGATATTTTTGTAACAGGATTTTATAATCCGTATTCTAGTGATTATGATGAATTAATAGATTATGCAAATGAAAGATTAAAAAAAATATTAAATACTTGTGATATGTCATATATAGAAGTAAATAAATGTATAAACACTATACCAGAAAGATTAGAGGAAAAATTGACAAAATCAGAAAATCAGTGTGTTTATCAAAATATAGAAAGAGAAATGGAAAAGAAACTGTTTGAATCTTAGTTGTAAGAAAGTTAAAATTATGTTAGAATGGAAGTAGGGTGATAAAATGGAAGAAAATAAATTATTTTCTAAAGTATTTATGTGGATGTTTTTAGGATTATTAACCACAGGTCTTACAAGCTATTATGTTGTATCAAATCCTAATATTTTAATTAATATATTGGGTGGTAGTACTTACTTAATTTTAATTTTATTAGAACTTGGAGTGGTACTATTTTTATCCAGTAGAATAAGAAAAATGAGTTTTATGACTGCTTGGATATCATTTATCTTTTATTCTTTGTTAAATGGTATTACTCTCGCGGCAATTTTAATTGTATATGAATTAAGTTCAATTATCTTGATGTTTGGACTTACCGCTTTCTTGTTTTTAATTTTTGGATTAATTGGTTATTTCACAAACATTGATTTATCAAAATTTGGAAATATTCTTCTTATGATGTTAATTGGAATTTTAATTACATCATTAATAAATATTTTCTTAGGAAATGAAACAATTGATATTATTATTTGTGCAATAGGTGTTCTTGTTTTCTTAGGACTTGTTGCTTATGATGTTCAAAAAATAAAACAATTAACTTATGTTATGGAAGATAATAATAAAATAGCAATTTTAGGAGCCCTAGAATTGTACTTGGATTTTATCAATATATTCTTATATTTATTACGACTTTTTGGAAATAGTAGGGATTAAATAAAAAAAGAGTTGACAATTATATTCTTTTCTTGCTATACTATATGAGTATAAAATTACTATGACTTTGTATAAGTCATGGCGGAAGGAGAAAGAGTATGAAAAAAGGAATTCATCCAGAAACACAAGAAGCAAAAGTTAAATGTGCTTGTGGAAATGAATTTACGGTAATTTCAAACCAACCAGAAATTCATTTAGAAGTATGTGATAAATGTCATCCATTTTATGTAGGAAATGGAAGTGTAACAACACGTAAAGCTGGAAATGTAGAAAAATTCAACCGTAAATATGGGTTAGATAAAGAAGCAAAATAATTGCTTCTTTTCTTTTTCTTGACAAATTTAAATAAAATGTTAAAATATAAATAATTTACAGGAGATGATAGTATGGAAATGAGTACGTATGTATTTGAATCAAATTATATGGAAGAGGAAATGAAAAAAATTAATTCAGAAATACATGATGATCATTTTAACGAAAAAATTCAAGAATTATATCATAAAAAAATAAATATTACGGGAAATTCAAATTTACAGTATGTTATTGGCCAAATTGATGAATATTATTCGGTAGGTAGTTATGAAAAATTCTTTTTAGACTATATTCATAACACTTTACCAAATGGTGAAACTACTCCAAGAAATTATTTATTAGAATGCTATATTATTGAAAAATTAATGGAAGTTGGTAAACTAGCATCAATCAACGGGTATAAAAATAACAGTCCAATTTTAAAAGAAATAGTAGAGACTGTTACAAATTTTGGACCTTATCATTTAATACAGATGTTTCATGATTCTGAAAAAGAATATGAAATGATTAAACTTTTTGTAGATTATGAATTTAGAAATACAAATTTAAAAGGAGAAGATCTATTAGAATCTTTAGAAGATACAAAAAGAAATATTGAAAGGTATTATGCAACAGAAATTTATAAGAGTGAGATTCATCAAAAAAGAGATTATTTATTGAATCAATTAAAATGTTTTTTAGAAAATAAACCAGTTTGGGATACTTTAAAATTTATTAATTTTTTAGAATATAGAGCGATAATCGCAGAATTAAAAGAATTCAATAAATTAGGGATTGATGATGTTGTTGTTCCATTTGAAAGTGTTAAAAATCTATTGAATGTTTTGAAAGAAAATCGAATGTACTATGCGAATCAATTAACAAAAAAGAGATAAGGTGAATGCCTTATTTCTTTATTTTGCGATAAACTTTCTTAGCAATTGGTAAGAATTTTTCAATTGGGTAATAAGTAAATTTATTAATGATTAAGTCATATTCTCCAGCATATTCCCATACAATAGCATTAAATTTTGATTTAAAACTTGTAAGATGATCATCAAGTGTTCCTTCAACTCCACCAAGATTACAATAATGACATTTTTGCTCTAACGAAAATTTACAAATATCGTAAACTAGGCCATAAGATACATTTAATTTTGCAAATTTTAAATCATTCCCAGCGTATAAATACTCACTTGTTCGTACACCGTTTTCATTTTGTGGTAAAATGACTAACGCGGCTGATAAATTTATAATTTTATTACCTTTTTCTATTAAATTTTCTACTTCTTTTATTTCGCTTTCTTTTCCTTTTTCTTTAAGAAATGTCAAATATTGACATAAATCTAACTTTCCAAAGAAAAGATAAGCGTTAAATTTTTTCATGATATGTGTAAAGTATTCTTTATTTCGTAAAACAATATTTTGTCTTGCTTCTGTTTTTTCAATAATTTCCATAAATTCATCTAATCTAGAAATATCATTCGTATGTTCAAAAAATACCCCACGATTCGTATGATAATTTCCTAAGTAATCACGTACTCGCTTTTTAAAACTAGTTTTAATTTCTTGTTCAGTACAAAAAGTGCCATCTAAATGAATGAGTGGAATACTCATATTAAATCTAGGTTGCTGTGATTGTTCTATTTTCATGGTAAATCCATGATGACGAAATCCTGCTTGTAATAAATTTCTATGTTTTTTCTGATAGTCATTCGAATAATAGGTAGGAACATTAAATGTTTCTTTTTTTTCTATTTCTTTAATGCTATATTCATTAATACAAAAATATGGGTCAATTTTAACAGAATAAGCATGATGTTTTTTTGCTAGTTTTTTAAGTTCTTGTGTAAAAGTTGATACCAATTCTTGATTTGTAAAATCAGTAACAAATCCACGAGGAATATAAAATAATTTAATACCCATAGGGAAGGTTCTAATTAGAATCAGACAAACTCCTACTAATTTTTTATCTTGGTATAATCCACAGTGAAGATGTTCCCAATCTACTTTTATGTCACCCCAATTATATTCTTGCATAAAAGAAACAGAATTATTATTTTTAATAAATTCTGTATATTCTTTTTGTGATAAGTTTGTTTTAAAAGTGTATTTCATAAATCACTTCCTTACTAATTTTTTGATTGCTCGTTTTAACTTTGTAGTTCGTTTAAATGCTTTATAATGCTTTCCAATAGGTAACTCATATTCACCAATTGTTTCTTCTACATAGCCATTAAATCCTTTTTTAAATTCATAAATACCATACTCTGGATGATGTTTATCAAAGTTGCCACTAATACCATAAAAATTATATTTTTTATAACCATGTTCAATTCCATATTGAATCATATCCCATTGAATCGCGTATTGACCATTAAACATCATATATTCACCTTTTGTACCGCTGAATAAGTAAATAATTTCATCACCAACAGTCATAAACATAGCCCCAGATAAAACAAGAATATCATTTTTATTTTCTTCGTGCATTTTTTTCGCATCAATTAATCTTTTTTCTAAACTTTGTGATAAAATTTTTAAATCTTTTAATTTTCCACGATTGCTAGGTGAATCAGGTAATTCTTTTATTTTTTTTGTTGTGTCCTCTAATTCATCATTCAATTTTTTTGTATAATCTGCTAAATTAATTTCGGCAAGTAAATAACGAATCTCTTGTTTATCATGAAATAAACGATACATATCTTCATAGTAATGAAGCGGTTTATCCATAAAACTTCTTCTTTCACTAGTAGATTCTGTAATATCTTTGAACTTATTTAATTCGTCTAATCCTAATTCTCTAACGGTAACACCAAATTCATGTGTTTTTTTAATTCTACTACGAGTATTTGCTTTCATTTCTTTTAGAATTTGTTCTGTACTTTTACCATCTAAATCTAAGGAAAAAGCCCATACAATTTGTTCATTATGTTCGGATTTAATAAATCCAAGACTTTCTAATTCTGTTATAATGTTACGATTATCAATTCCATTTTTTACAATATCGCCATTGATATCACGTTGTTGTTTGATTAAATAGGGATCAATTCGAAGAATATAACCATCTCGTTGTTGAATATATTTTTTTAATTCTGTAACAAAAAATTGTAATAATTTTGCATTTTGATAATTTAGTAATAATCCACGTGGTGCATAAAATTCTAGATGCCCTCTAAATTCAGGTTTACTAAGTAACATGGAAGCTGCAATTACTTCATCATTTTCTATTACTCCAACAAAATGAGTAGACCATCCATTGGATTGTCTTAATTTTCCAATTTCTGGAGTTTGTAAAAAAGTTTTTAATGGACTAATATTAAAATAATTTCTAAATTGTTCTTCTGATAGTTCTGTAAATTTCATATTATCCCTTTCTAATACTTTTTAGTTTTCCATAAACGGCAAATGCTAAATGATAGAAATGATACATTGGTTTTGAAATGATAAGATCAAATTCTCCAATATATTCATCTACCACGCCACCAAATCCTCTTTTAAAATCGTATAGTCCATACATTTCATCTTTCTTATTAGAAAAATTACCACTAATACCATAGAAATTATATTTTTTATAACCATGTTTAATTGCGTAACGAATCATGTTCCAATTGGTAGTATATGGACTTAAGAAATCCATAAATTCTTTATAAGCACCACCAAATAAAGATAAAATTTCACTTCCATGAATCATAAAAATAATTCCACCTAAAGTAATTACTTCTCCGTGCTTTTCTAATAATGATTCTACTTCTTCTTTCTTTTTTTCTAATCTTTTAATATTATTTTCACATTCTGTTATTTTTTTATTTGTCTTATCTAAATTTAAATTTGGTTTCTTGTTTTGAATATCTTGTTTCTTGTTTTTTATCGTTGTTTCATTTTCTTTTATCTCTTTAATGATTCCTTCTAAATGCTCTTTTAAATTGAGTTCAGCTACTAATATTTTTGCATTTTCACCAAGACATTCCAACATACTTTCATAGTATTCTAATGGTCTATCGATAAAATTTCTTCTATCGGCTGTATGCTGCATAATTTTTTTAAAAACATCCACTTCATCAAGTTTTATTTCTCTAGTAGTAATTCCAGTTTTAATATTTTTACGAATAATTTGTCTTGTTTTAGACTCCATATTTTTTAGTACTTCATCTTCCGTTTTTCCATCTAGATAAAGAGCAAAAGCCCACCTAGGTTGTAAATCTTCCATTCCAAGAGTTAAACCATTATGATGGTATCCCAATTTTTTTAATTCTTCAATCACTTGTGAGTGGTTCGTTCCACCTTCAACAATGTCTCCATTAATATCTCGTTCATGATTAATCACATAAGGATCAATTTTTACAAAAATAGCTTTTCTACTTTTGGCAAATTGTTTTATTTCTTTTGTAAATCGTGTTAATATTTTTTTGTCTTCAAAATCGAGTAAATATCCTCTAGGAGAATATAATAGAAAATATGGTCCAAATAAATGCTTCTCTAATAATAAAGCAGCCGCATAAATTTTTTTATCATCTTTTAATCCTACAATATGATAGTTCCACCCATAGCGTTTTTTTAATTCTCCCCATCCAACCATTTGGTGAAAAGTCCCACATGGATGTGTTAATGAAAATTGTTCAAATTCTTCTTTTGTTAAGTTGGTAAATTTCATAAATATTACCCTTTCTATATAATTTCCTACATATATAGTATAGCGATTATCCCTAGTTTAGTCAATGAAGTAAAGGGAATATGACGAATCAATTATTTACTTTTATTATAATACAGTAATATGAAAAAACTGTCGAATACTTTCCTTTTTAATTAGAATGTAGTATACTTAACACGAGGTGATAGGATGAAAATTTTTATCGCAAGTGATCATGCTGGATATGAATTGAAAGAAGAAGTAAAAAATGAATTAATGAAATCGTATGAAGTAGTCGATTTAGGAACAAATTCGGTTACATCTGTTGATTATCCTAATTATGCGATTCCATTAGGAGAACAAGTTGTAAAAGAAAATGGAAAAGGAATTTTAATTTGTGGAACTGGAATTGGAATGAGTATTGCATGTAATAAGGTAAAAGGTATTCGTTGTGCTAAAGTAGATAACATAGAAGAGGCTAAATTAACAAGATTACATAATAATGCAAATGTCATCGCATTATCTTCTCATACGAATTATGAGGATGCTATTCGTTATATTGATACTTTTTTAACAACTCCATTCTCTATGGAAGAACGCCATCAAAGAAGAATTCACGAAATAGAGGAATACGAAAGATAATATGAATGTGAAACTGTTGTTATATTTTATTGCGTTACCATTATCAATATGGGGATTAGAAAGTGTCAATTTTGAAAAATTTCTTAAAAAAAATCGTATCATTCAGGTCCAAATATTGTATTTTTTATGTAGTTTAGCACTCTCTTATTTGGCTGTTAATTTTTGTTATGATGTATTTTTAAATTCAACATTAATCTAAATAGGAATTTTACTTCCTATTTTTTATTGGACAAAAATCGACTAAAATACTTGCTATAATCATATTAAGATTGTAGGTGATAAAATGAAAAAAATAGTTATCATAACCATTGCTATTTTACTTATTCCATATCTTGTAATTACTCTCTTTAAGAAAGAAGAAGAAATAAAATTTTATTATAACGAAAATCAAATTGTTAGAGTAAAACGAGAAAAAACAGGTAAGATAGAGCATGTTCCTTTTGAAGTATATATAAGAGGTGTTCTGTCATCTGAAATGCCTACAAGTTTTCACATTGAAGCTTTAAAAGCTCAAGCAGTAGCTGCAAGAAGTTATGTTTTAACAAAAATGGAACAAAATAAAAATAATACCTATGATGTAGTGGATACAGTAAGTAATCAGGTGTATTTATCGGATGAAGAATTAAAAGAAAAATGGGGAAAAGACTATGTAAAAAAAATAAATAAAGTAACGACGGCAGTTAGTGAGACAACTGGTGAATATTTAGAATATAATGGTGAAGTTGCTGAAGCCTTTTTCTTTTCTACTAGTACAGGAAAGACCGAAAATGTAGAAGAAGTATTTAGTGAAAAATTACCATATCTTAGAAGTGTTGATTCTACTTGGGATAAGGAAGTATCACCTGTTTATGAGGTAGAAAAAAATTTTTCATTACAAGAATTTTATCAGTTACTTGGTTTAAAATATCAGGATAATTTAGAAGTGAAAATTACGAAGACTACGTCAACTGGTAGAGTAAAAGAACTACAAATTAATGGAACTATTTTTAGTGGCAATGTTGTTTATCAAAAATTAAAATTACGTTCTACCTTTTTTAAAATTGAAAAAAAAGCAAATGAAGTACTTATCACAACGAGAGGATATGGCCATGGAGTTGGTATGAGCCAGTATGGAGCAGAAGGAATGGCCAAGGAAGGGTATACATATGATCAAATCTTAAAACATTATTATCAAGGAATAAATATTAAAAAAATGTAATTTTATTGGTATAAATCCTAAAAATTCGTTCACACTCTTAATAGAGGTGAAAAAATGGTAAAAAGAAGATTAAAAAAATCAGTAATTCCACTATTTTATGCGTTGGCAATTGTGGCAGTATTAGGGTGTACTTATTTAATAGAACGAGCAATGAATACAGAGCAATTTAAAGACGAAGATCATTATGGATATGTTAATAAAACTGTTTTTGATGATAGTGCACCAGTTGTTGATGAGCAACAAACAATCATTCGCCCTTATAAAGATGCAGATATTAAAATTGTAAAAAATTATTATGACTATAAGGGAACAAGTGAAGAACAACAAAATTCCTTAATTTATCATGATAACACATATATTCAAAATAGCGGTGTTGCATATGGAGGAAAAGATAATTTTGAAGTAATTAGTATTTTAGATGGTACTGTAGTAGATGTAAAAGAAGATAAATTGCTTGGTAACATTGTACAAGTGAAACACGCCAATGAATTCATTAGTGTTTATCAAAGCTTAGGGAAAGTAAATGTTAGTAAAGGTGATACAATTAAGCAAGG
Organism: uncultured Bacilli bacterium; assembly: GCA_944332435.1. Taxonomy (GTDB): domain Bacteria; phylum Bacillota_I; class Bacilli_A; order RF39; family UBA660; genus MGBC107952. Next base: position 36,075 of record CALVJW010000007.1, read on the forward strand.
AGATGTTATTGGAACGAGTGGAACATCCAATATCTCTAAAGAACTAAATAGTCATCTTAATTTTGAATTAATCAAAGATGGACAAATTGTTAACCCTGAAGAATATTATGATAAATTGCCAAGTGAAAAATAGAGCGTGATTGCTCTATTTTTTAGGTATAAATATCTTTCTAATCCGTAAACTGTATTAGAGGTGTTTATATGAACTTTATTATACAAGAAAGAGTGTTAAAAGAGGCAAATTATATGATAGAAACAGAAAAAACAGTTAGAGAAATTGCGACATTTTTTCAAGTATCTAAAAGTACAGTACATAAAGATTTACATGATAGACTAAAAAAAATAGATCAACTAATTTATAAAAAAGTAGATAAAATAATGAAATATCACTTAAATATTCGACATATAAGAGGAGGAGAATCAACGAAAAAAAAGTATTTAAAAAAAGAAGAAATAACTACAAAAAGATAGCCAGTTATGATATAATAATATGACAGAAGAAATGAGGGTGAAAGAATGTTTGCAAAGGATATCGGAATAGATTTAGGAACGGCTAACGTATTAATATATATCAAAGGACAAGGGATTGTTTTAAATGAACCTAGTGTTGTGGCAATTGATTCGGAAACAAAAAGAGTTTTAGCAGTAGGAACAGAAGCAAGAGAAATGTTAGGAAGAACTCCTGGAAGAGTGAAGGCAATTAGACCAATGAAAGATGGAGTAATTGCTGATTTTAATGTTACAGAAGAATTACTTTCAAACTTTATCCGTAAAGTAAATGGAAAGAGTTTATTTTCTAGACCAAGAATTTTAATTTGTTGTCCTTCTAATATTACCCAAGTAGAAAAAAATGCGATTAAAGAAGCTGCAGAGAGAATTGGTGCCAAAAAAGTATTTTTAGAAGAAGAACCAAAAGTAGCTGCTGTCGGAGCTGGATTAGATATTTCTAAACCAAGTGGAAATATGGTAATTGATATCGGAGGAGGAACAACTGATATTGCTGTATTATCATTAGGAGGAATTGTAAATAGTGCTTCTGTAAAAGTAGCTGGTAATAAGTTTGATAGTGATATTGTAAAATATATAAAGGATAAATATAAATTATTAATCGGAGATCGAACTGCAGAAGAAATAAAACTTACGATAGGAAATGTATACCCTACTGAACAAGAAGAAAAAATGGAAGTAAGGGGAAGAGATTTAGTTACAGGACTTCCACATACAATTACATTAAGTTCAAATGAAGTAGAAGAAGCGTTAAGAGAAAGTATTTATATTTTAATTCATCAAACGAAGAGTGTTCTAGAACAAACACCGCCAGAATTATCAGCAGATATTATTGATAAAGGAATTGTAATTACTGGTGGAGGTGCATTAATTAAAGGATTTGATCAATTACTTGCACATGAATTAAAAGTACCAGTATTTATTGCAGAAAGTCCACTTACTTGTGTAGCCGAAGGAACTGGAGTACTATTAGATAATATTCATTTAATTGAACGATAAAAAATAGCAATAATTTATTTAATTAGACTGTTGAAAATAATATTTTGTCAACAGTCTTTTTTTAACACTAAATGAAGAGGTCAATTGTATCATTAAACAAATTGCAATGTAACAAATTCTGTCAACCATATCATGTTGCGTAATAAAAAGGACTGTAGTTATGGTATGATTATAATAGACGTTAAAAATAATATAATAAGATTAAAAGGAAGTGCAAAATGAAAATATGTACAAATATAAATGCTGGAAGTAAAAGAACTGCAACAGGGCGTACAATTAATGAAGACGGGTTAAAAGTAATAGACATTCCAGATACCAATATTAAGATTATAATGATGATGGATGGAGCAACTGGATTAGGAAGAAAATATGAAATTGAACCAGGTATGACTCCAGCTGAATGGTACGTAAAAGAAATGCTAAAAGAATTAACTAATGAATTTTTATATGATCCAACAATCTCGTTAGAGAGTGCTGTGGAAAATGGTATTAAAATCTTAAAAAATAAAATAGCACAATACGAGCAAAATAATGATATAAAATTATTAAAATATGAAGAACCATCGGCAGGTATAAGTATAGTAAGAATAGATGATAAAATAACAGAAATATATAACCTAGGGGATACGACAACAATTGTTGGATATAAGAATGGTGAAATTCAAAAAATAAAGAATCCTAATGAAGAAAAATTAAAAGCATATGACAAACGTGTAATAGAAGAAATGGTTATAAGAGCGAAAATAACCAAAAGAAATGTAGTAGAAACAAGAGATGATAACGAAATACAAATGTTATTAAAACAAAATAGAGAACAGAAGAATGGTGGCGAAGCAGAAAGTTATTATGTATGTGGAACAGATATAGAAGCGGTAAAACATGGAATACATTATTTATTTCCTAATAACAAGTTAAAAAGAGTGATAAATATAACTGATGGAGTAGAATATAATATGTTAGGCGAAGATGAAGTAATGTTATATAATAGACTGAATGTAGATAAACCAGAAGATATTATAAAAGAAATAAGAGAAGTACAAGAAGAAGATTCTTTATGCAATAAATATCCAAGATTAAAGAAAAGTGATGATATTACTTTTGTAGTAGTGGATTATGATAAGGAATAATTAGCTATAGCGCACTTACGATAGAAAAATGAATCATATAAAAATTAATACGCCAGTTATTGTTAATGGAGAATATTAGGCATCATAGCACGATTTTTATTTTTTATATGAAAAAATTAAAATATACTAATAAAAATAAAGTATGGATAATGAAACAATAAATGTAGACACCAAAGGTAGTAAATCCTGTTTTGGATATTTCAAAAAAGTGTTTACATTTTTATTTTGATACAATTATGATAAAAAGAGAAAATATGACAAAGCAATTTGCTTTAAGTAGTAAAGTAATAAATAATTGATTTGAAAATAGATAGATGTAATATGGTAACAGTTAGTATGATAAACAACAATTTATTGATATTTTTTTTTATATTGTGTTATAATAATAATAGATTTGTGGTGAAGTTATGATAGAACAAGATTTATTAATTAGAATTATATGTATGGTATTGACAACTTTTGTATTTGTATTATTTATTACGCCATATATTAAAAAGATTGCTGTTCATGTTGGAGCACTAGATATGCCAAACGCAAGAAAAATTCATAAGGAACCAATGCCTAGACTTGGTGGTCTTGGAATTTTCTTTGGATTTTTACTAGGATACATGATATTTGGAACGCATAGTGCGATTATGAATTCTATTTTAATTAGTAGTTTCATCGTTGTATTAGCAGGAGCAGTTGATGATATTAAACCATTAAAAGCTAGTGTAAAATTTATTGCACAATTAGTTGCAGCTTGTATCATTGTTTTTTACGGTAATATTTTATTAAAAGATATCAGTGCTTTTGGAATTTATATTGATTTTGGAATTCTATCTATTCCGCTTACAATCTTCTTTATTTTAGGATGTATCAATTGTATGAATTTAATTGATGGAATGGATGGATTAGCAGCAGGAATTAGTTCAATTTATTTTTTAACAATCGGTATTATTGCGGTTATTCAAAGTAAATTTGGCTTAGATTTTGTTTTAACGTTTGTAATGCTAGGATCTACATTAGGATTTTTAGTTCATAATTTTAATCCAGCCAGTATCTTTATGGGAGATTCTGGATCCATGTTTCTGGGACTTATTATTTCCGTAATTGCTTTACTAGGATTTAAAAACGTAACAATGACTTCTATTATTATTCCATTGTTATTACTAGCAATTCCAATTTTAGATACTTTATTTGCAATTTTACGTAGATGGTTAAAAGGTGAAAGTTTATCAAAACCAGATAAATTCCATATTCATCATCAACTATTAAAAAGAAATTTATCACAACGAGCTACCGTAATTTGTATTTATATTATTAATTTATTATTTGCATTAGCTTCAATTTTGTATATTTTAAAAGATAGAACACTTGGTTATATTGTGTATACAATTTTGTTTATAATTGTTGCACTATTTGTTATTAAGACGAATGTGGTATTTGAAAATGAAGTGGTAAAGAAAAAAATTAAGGATAAAATATTTAAGAAAAAAGAAGATCATGTAGAAAAAAAAGAACAACAAAAAAATGAAAAGGTAAAAGAAGTGGGAGAAAAAACAAAGGAAAAGAAAAAAACAGCTACTTCAAAAAATAAAAAAAGTAATAAAAAGAAAAAATAGAACTTTGATTTAATTATCAAAGTTCTTTTTGTATAAATTGTTTTTTTTCACGCATACTAATGGTGGTGATAACGATGCAAGAAATAGTATCAGATATTGTAAATACAAATTGGATAGAAGTAATGGATGTGGTTGTAAGAAGTATCATATCACTGGTAACTTTATTTTTAGTAACAAAAATGCTTGGTAAAAAACAAGTATCGCAATTGAGTTTATTTGATTATGTAATTGGTATTTCCATTGGTAATTTTGCAGCAGAAATGACTTTTAATGTTGATTCTCAATATATGAATGGGATTGTTTCCGTACTAATTTTTGGTGTAGTTGCATATTTAGTATCAATATGGACAATGAAGAGTATTTGGTTGCGTAGATATTTTATGGGAACACCAACGGTAATTATTCAAGATGGAAAGTTATTAGAAACAAATATGAAAAAGGTACATATTGATGTAAATGATTTATTAGAAGAATGTCGTGGAAATGGATATTTTGATTTAAATGAAATAGAATATGCGATTATGGAAGCAAATGGAAAACTTAGCATTTTACCAAAACCAGAATATAAACCTTTGACAGTAAAAGATATGAAGTTAAAAGGTGAAAATCAAGGGTTGTGTGCTAATGTTGTAATTGACGGAAAATTGATGTTGAATAATTTAGAAAATATGAATAAAGATAAAAAATGGCTTATGCATGAATTGAAAATCAAAGGATATCGTAATGTGAAAGATATTTTACTTGCAACTTTAGATGTTAATAACAAAGTTACAATATATGAACGAAATAAAGAAGAAAAGATAAAAGATGTTTTAGAGTAGATTTCTTTTCTTTTTTTTGATATACTCATTAAGGTGATAATATGACAACACATTTTTGTGCATCAGCAATTTTAATTGATCCAACATCTAAAAAGATTTTGTTGGTTCATCATAAAAAATTAAAAAAATGGGTACAACCAGGAGGACATATTGAAGCTGGCGAAAATCCGGAAGATGCTACATTGCGTGAAATATATGAGGAAACTGGATTGCATGCAGAATTACTAGGTGAAAGATTTCCAACAGAGCAAGATTTTATTAGACCACTTGGAATTCAAAGAACGGTAAAATCAAATGGTGATATCTATATTAGTATTATTTATCCGGCAATTCCATTAGAACGAAAAATAGTAGAATTAAATTGGGAAGAATCTAATAGTATTGGTTGGTTTACAAGAGAAGAGTTAAATCATATTGATGTTTTTGATGACATCTTAATAAGTTATGATTATGTAATAGACCATTATTTCCATTAAAAAATATCCACCTATACAAGGTTGGATATTTTTTTTCTTACTTTTCGTTTCATTTTATTCATCGCTTTTTTTCGGTATTTTTTATTAAAAATAAATAGAAGAACAACAATAATAATAGTAATAATAAGACATGCTATTTTTATATACTCTTTTGTTTGAATCAAAGAATCATTCCATTTTCCTTTTTTTTCTAATTTTGCTAAACTTTCTTCTTTTTGCAGTATTGCTGTATATTTATAATCATCATATAAATATGCTACCTCGGCATATCCTTTTTGAATTAATTCTTTTTGCAAAAGCGAGTCATCAACAAAAACCCAGGCAAGATGTCGATCATATTTATCTATTTTTTCTTTTCCATCATATTCTAATTCAATTTTATTTGCTTTTTTTAATTTGTTACAAGTATAGTTACTAGCTTCTTTTCCAAAAGGTTCTTCTCCTTTTTGTGGATGTTTTGTCTCAGGTGTATCAATCGCTAAAAAACGAACAGTAATTTCTTTTTGATTTAGTATTACTTTTGCCGTATCTCCATCAACACACTTTGAAAAGGTAACAGGTATTTTATCGGTAGTTGCATAAATCATTGGTGTATACAAGAAGAAAAAAAGAACGAAAATTAATATTTTTTTCATATCATCACCATTTTCATTATATAACAAATAAAAATGAAACAAAATAGTATTTTGTAAATAGATTGTTAAGTGAAGAAACAAACATAATTTATAAAAATATTACCTTTTTGCTATATAATAATTGGAAAACGGGGCGGGAAATAACATGATATTAAATAATTCGATTGAATCTTTAAATAAGGAAACAGAAAATTTTATAGCTATCTATGAATATTTCGCAAAACAAAAAATTGATAAAGCACATTTATTTTCTAATATGAAACATATTCAAACTTTTTATATAAAATTAACAGATTTATTAGAAGAAAATGAAACTGTTTTTGATGACAAAGAAATATATAATGATATATTAAATAGAATATTGCAGACAATTTTAATTTTTAATAAATTGGAGGATTATACGCGGTTAGCTATTGCAAAAGAAAAAGAAAATAATAATATGTTAATTGTGACACCACAAATATTAAGAAATGCCAAAGCAGGAAGTAAATATAAAACAAGTTCTAATTATCCCATGAATCGAAAAAAACTTATTTTAAGTAATATTAGATTATCTTATTATACTTTTCAAGCCAATTTTAAAAATTTAGAATGGGTTTTAGTGGATGAAACAACAAAATCACATTCATTTCAAATTGCAGAATATATGTTGCCTCATTTATTAGAGATTGAATTATCAGATGAGTTATTAAAGTATTTTTCTTTAAAAAATAAAAATTTTCCAAGAAAGACAGGAAAAATAAATCATAATTTAATATTAAGAATTATGACAGAAAAACAAAATTATTCAAAGTTGGCAGAAGTAAATCCAAAAACTAAAAAATGTCATTTCAATTTTGATAAGTTGAGTGCTAAAAATTATATTTTTCAACAATTTTGTGATTTTAATCAACCAAAACAAATTGTCGTAGGAGGTCATAAAAAAAATAGTACATTAAAATCTGACTTTTTTGTTTTGAAACCATCAATGTTGAGAGAACATTACTGTTGTATGGGATTTGCTAAATCAAAGGGTAGTAGATATGCGGAATCATCATTGTTAGTAAAAAATCATGATTTAGAGGGAGAAAATCATCTGATTACTTCTATTTATAAAAAAACAAAACGAGAAGAAGAACAGTATAAACCTGTTGCTATCTACTCTGTATCAGAACAATTAAATTTATTATCGGAAATGTTTGGCGATGATAGTTTTGGAGCACATGACGATGGAAGTTTACTTCACTATTACTATGACACAATGGAAATATCTGAAAAATTTAAAAAATTACCAACAAAAATCGAAAATTTAACGATGGATGCAGATAAAAAGATAGTGTAAAATATTTACACAAATTATAAAAATATGATATAATAGTCCAGTTATTAAGGACGAGGGAAGTGTTTTATGAGAAAAATTAGAAATATTGCTATTATAGCCCATGTAGACCACGGAAAAACGACATTAGTAGATAAGATGCTTAAAATGTCAGGAACTTTTAGAGAAAATGAAGATCTTAGTGATTTATCAATGGATTCTAATGCGATTGAGCGTGAAAGAGGAATTACGATTCTTGCTAAGACGACAGCAATTGATTATAAAGATTACCATATTAATATTTTAGATACCCCAGGACATGCTGACTTTGGTGGAGAAGTAGAACGTATTATGAATATGGTAGATGGTGTATTATTAGTTGTTGATGCATATGAGGGAACAATGCCACAAACAAGATTTGTATTAAAGAAAGCTTTAGAAGCAGGAGTGGTACCAATTGTTGTAGTCAATAAAATTGATAAACCTGCAGCTAGACCTAGTGAAGTAGTAGATGAAGTGATGGATTTATTCATTGAACTAGGAGCTGATTTAGAACAATTGGAATTCCCAGTAGTATATGCTTCAGCATTAGCTGGAACAACGAGCTTAGATCCAGATGTTACAACACAAAAAGAAACAATGGATCCAATTTTAGATATGATAGTAGAACATATTCCAGCACCAGATACTGAAACAGAGGGTGGATTACAATTTCAACCAGCATTATTAGATTATAATGATTTTGTTGGAAGAATTGGAATTGGTCGCATTAAAAGAGGAAAAATTAAAGTAAATGAAATGGTATCTTGTGTTAGATTAGATGGAAGTATTAAACAGTTCCGTGTACAAAAGATGTTTGGTTATGTTGGATATAAAAGAGTAGAAATTACGGAAGCAGAAGCAGGAGATATTATTGCTATTGCGGGACTTCCAGATATTGAAGTAGGAGAGACTGTTTGTACAGTGGGTCAAGAAGAAGCTTTACCATTACTTCGTATCGATGAACCAACATTACAAATGACATTTGGTGTTAATACTTCTCCTTTTGTTGGACGTGAAGGAAAATTACTAACAGCTCGTAAGATAGAAGAAAGATTATTAAAAGAAGCAGAACGCGATGTAAGTTTAAAAGTGGAACCAAATGATTTAGAGTCTTTTACTGTATCAGGACGTGGAGAATTACATTTATCAATTTTAATTGAAAATATGCGTCGTGAAGGTTTCGAACTTCAAGTATCAAAACCAGAAGTTATTGTAAAAGAAATTAATGGGGAACAATGTGAACCTTATGAAGATGTTCAAATCGATGTACCAGAAGAATATGTTGGAAGTGTTATAGAAGCATTAGGAAATCGTGAAGGAATTATGGAAAACATGGCACATCATGAAAATCAAGTACGATTAAATTATACAATTCCATCACGTGGTTTAATTGGTTTCTCAACAGAATTTATGACAATGACAAAAGGATATGGTTTAATCAATCATACATTCAAAGATTATCGTAAAATGGCTTCAAAAATGGTTGGAGAAAGAAAACTTGGAGTTCTTGTCTCTATGGAAAATGGAAAAGCAACTGCTTATGCATTAGGTCAATTAGAAGATCGTGGAGTTATGTTTATTGAACCAGGTACTGAAGTATATGAAGGTATGATTGTTGGTGAACATTCTCATGATAACGATTTAGCAGTTAATGTTGTAAAAGGAAAAAAATTAACCAATACACGTGCATCAGGAAGTGACCATACAGTCGTATTAAAAAGACCAAGATTAATGTCTCTAGAAACTTGCCTAGATTATATTAATAGTGATGAGCTAGTAGAAGTTACTCCGGCAGGATTCCGATTAAGAAAAAAAATATTGAATACAGCAGAACGTAAAAAGAAAGAAGGAAAAAAACAAGCTTAGGCTTGTTTTTTGTATATAAAATTATGATGATTCTTCGTCAAAAAAGTTGGCAATTGGTACTTCCAATTGATCTGCAATTTGTTTTAGTGTATCAATTGAAATAGATTGATAAGTAGTTGATTCTAATTTTGCAATAAAACTTTCACTTAATAATAAACTTTCCGCTAATTCTCTTTGTGTAATTCTTTTTTTCTTTCGATATTTTTTAATGTTTTTTCCAATTACATTATAAATGTCATATTGCTTTTCCTTCATATCCATCACCTACTTCTATTTTCTCATATAGGACACTTTTAAATGATAGACGATTAGTCTAACTGTAATATGGTAAAAACTTAAATTTTTATAGTTTTATATTTTGATTTGAAAATAATAAAGAGTTGTGATATGATAGAAACATAATAGGAGTTGGTAAGATGAAACTAGAAGGAAAAGTTGCTGTTGTTACAGGTGGAGCAATGGGAAATGGAAAAGGAATTGTCGATGTATTTTTAAAATATGGAGCCAAAGTAATTATTTTAGATTATTCTGATAATTTACGTGATATTATTGCTGAATATCGTGAAAAACAATTACCAGTAGGAGCTTACAAAGTTGATATCCGTGATAAAAAATTAATTTTTTCATGTATTAATGATATTGTAAAACGCTTTGGTAAAATTGATATTTTAGTAAATAATGCCGGAGTAGCAAAATTAGTTCCATTTGTGGATATGACAGACGAAGTAAGAGATTTTCACTTTGATGTTAATATCAAAGGTACTTGGAATGTAACACAAGCAGTAGTACCACATATGAAAAATCAAAAGTATGGTAAAATTGTTAACTTATCGAGTGTAACTGGGCCTATGGTAGCAGATGCTGGTGAAGTTGCGTATGCGACTACAAAGGCAGCTTTAATTGGTTTTACAAAAGGTCTTGCTATGGAAGTAGTAAAAGATGGAATTACAGTAAATGCAATTTGTCCTGGATATATCATGACACCGATGGTAGAAGGAATTGCAAAGGATACTAACGCTCAAAATCCAGAAGAAGTAGTAAAAGGAATTGCCGCCGGAATTCCAATGGGAAGACTTGGTACAATAGAGGAACTTGGAGAACTTGCGGCATTCTTAGCTAGTGATGAGTCAAGTTATATCACAGGAACAAGTGTTGTAATTGATGGAGCAAGTACGCTACCAGAAACAATGAGTGTTGGTGTATAAAATAACAGAGATTCTGTTATTTTTTATTTATGTGAAAGTAATAATAATAGTAATTTTATAAAATATTTTTTGAAAAATTTATGTCAATTATAGTAAAGAACATATAGTTTAATTAATTACCATAGAAAAAGTGTGTTACAATGAAATTAGAGGTGATAGAATGCGAGCAGCAACATTAGTAGATAAAAGAAAAATTGAATTAAAAGAAATAGAAGAAACAACTGCTAAATCAGGTGAGGTTTTAATCCATGTATTGAAATCAGGAATCTGTGGTTCTGATTTACATGCTTTTGAAATGGGTCAACCATCTGGAGTAATATTAGGTCATGAATTTTGTGGAACTGTACTAGATCCAGGAAATCGTACTGATTTAAAAGAAGGAGATATGGTAACAGCATTACCAATTTCACCATGTGGACATTGTCCAGCTTGTACAAGTGGAAATCCACAATATTGTAAAGAAACATGGAAAGAAGCAGTAGGATTATCGTTGAGTCATCCGGGAGGATTAACGAATAAAATTAGTGTAAGAGAAGATATGGTTATAAAAGTACCAGAAAATGTTCTTCCAGAAGAAATGGCAATGGTAGAACCAACTGCCGTAGCATTACATGGTGTACACTTAGCTGATATAAAATTGGGTCAAAAAGTGCTAGTTATAGGTGGAGGAATTATCGGATTAATTAGTGCAATGTTAGCCAAAAAAGAAGGTGCAAGTTTTGTCGCTGTTAGTGAAACAAATCCATATCGTGGTGAAAAAGCACTATCGCTTGGTGTAGCCGATAAATATTATGATGCAACGAAAGAAGATATGATGGTTGAAGTAATGAAAGATACAGGTTCTGGATTTGACGTTGTAATCGAATGTTGTGGGAATGCAAATGCAGTAACAAGCTCTCTTTTAACGGTAAGACCAGGAGGAACAGTGGTGTTAGTGGGAGTAGCAACAGGACCAATATCTATTCCAACTGTAATTGCTGTTATGAACGAGTTAACTGTAAAAGGAGCAATTGCTTATACCAAAGAAGAATTTGAAACTTGTATGCAACTAATTGCATCAAAACAAATTGAAGTAATGAAATTTGTTGATGATATCATTTCATTAGAAAATGTACAGTCAGCATATGAAAGATTATTAAGTGGAAAAGATGATGCAGTAAAAATCTTAGTAGATCCAAACAAATAAAAGTAATAATAGTTATTTTGAAGGAAAATCTTTAGAATAACTTTTTTTTATGATACAATAATAGAGTTTAGGAGGTGAGAAAATGCGAGGAGAACATTTATATTTAAATTTTAATAATGAAGTGATATATGATGATGCTAATTTTTTTATTAATGATCAAGATAAAGTAGGAATTGTTGGTGTTAACGGAGCTGGAAAAACTACACTATTAAAAGTAATATTAAAAGAGCAAGAATTATCTAGTGGAAAAGTGATGATTAGTAAAAATAAACGAATTGGTTATCTACCACAGGAAATTAAAGTAGAAGAAAATATTTCCGTTTTAGATTACTTGTTACAAGCACGACCAATTGAAAAATTACAAACAAAATTACATCAATTATACGAAGATGTTGCGATTGAAGAAAGTGAAACGAAACAGAGAAAAATATTAAAACAGATTGGTGATGTACAAGAACAATTAGAATATTATGATTGTTATAATGCAGAGAATATTTTATTTGAAATGATTGCAAAAATGGAGATTGATGACAGTCTTCTTGATAAAAATATGATGGAGTTGTCTGGAGGTCAAAAATCAAAAATCGCATTTGCTCATTTACTATATTCTAATCCTGAAATTATGCTTTTAGATGAACCAACGAACCATTTAGATCAAGATACAAGGGAATATATTACAAATTATTTAAAAAATTATAAGGGAATGGTTCTAATTATTTCTCATGATATTGAATTTTTAAATGCAATCATTAATAAAGTAATGCATATTGATAAGGTTGAACATAAAATTAAAATGTATGATGGAAATTATTATGATTACCAGAAGAAAGCAAAGCAGGCAAAAGATTTAAAAGCGCGATTAATAGAAAAACAAGAAAGAGAAGAAAAAAAATTACGTGATATCGTTCTTTTGTATTCTAATTCTTCAGGAAAGAGAAAAAGGATGGCACAAAGTAGAGAAAAACAATTAGATAAAATGAGGAAGAATAAACTTACAATGGAAAAAGAATATAAACGTGTTAAATTAAATCTGAAACCAAATCGTGAAGGTTCAAAGATACCAGTTAAAGTTAATAATGTTTCCTTTCATTATCCAGAACAACAAGATATTATTAGAGATTTATCGTTTGTAATTCAAAATAGAGAACGGTTTTTAATTGTTGGACATAATGGAGTTGGAAAAAGTACACTATTAAAATTATTGGTAAATCAATTGACTCCTCAAGAAGGAAATATTTGGTTTGGTAGTAAAACTGATATTGCTTATTATGCACAAGAGCAAGAATTATTAGATCCAGATAAAACAATTTTAGAAAATATTGATAGTAAAGAATACAGTGAAAAAGAACTGCGAACAGTTCTTGGTAGTTTTTTATTCTATGGTGATGATGTTTTTAAAAAAATATCAGTTTTATCACCTGGTGAAAAAGCGCGTGTTAGTCTTTGTAAAATAATGTTAAAAAAAGCAAATTTATTATTGTTGGATGAACCAACAAATCATTTGGATCCAGAAACACAAAGTTTAATTGCAGAAAATTTTAAACATTATGAGGGAACCATTATTGTTGTCAGCCATAACCCCGCATTTGTTGATGCAATTGATGTAGATCGTATGCTGTTACTTCCAAGTGGAAAAATTGTGAATTATAATATTGATACAGTAAAAAAATATTATTTAGAAAATACTAGTGAAGATGCTTACGAATAAGCGTTGTAAGTAAAGATGGATAAGATATACCATTTGATTCTAATAACTTTGGATACATACTAATTGTTGTGAATCCAGGTAACGTATTAATTTCATTTAGGTATATTTTTTTTGTTTCTTTTTCATAGAAAAAATCGACTCTGGCTAAATTTTTACATCCTAAAGTTTGAAATGCTTTTTTCGCATATTCTTGAATTTTAAGTTTAACATCATTAGAAATATTTGCTGGAATTAAGGTAATAGATTCTTTATTTTCATATTTTGCATTATAATCATAAAATTCATTAGCTGGAATAATTTCTCCAATGTCAGATGTAGTAATATGATCTGTTTCCAATATTGCACATTCTAGTTCTTGACCAGTAATAAAGGGTTCTATTAATATTTTATTATCATAAATACTAGCTTTTTTAATTTTATCATCTAACTCTGCTACATTTTTTGCAACACTAATACCAATCGAAGAACCTCCGTTTGCCGGCTTTACAATCATAGGAAAATCAATTTGATAGATAACATCTTCAATCATATAATCATTTGCGTCAATACTAACATACGGAAGTACAGGTATCCCTGATTGTTCTAATAAAATTTTAGAATATACTTTATCCATAGCAATCGCACTTGCTAGTGGTGGACATCCTATATAAGGAATATGGAATAATTCTAACATTCCCTGTAATTTTCCGTCTTCCCCATCTTTTCCATGTAAAATTGGTAGTACAACATCAAAATAAGATAAATATTTTATAATATTAAAAATATCGTCCTGTTCATGTTTTTCTATCCAATTATTTTGAGTTAATAAATCAAAGTCACCGTCAAATTTATACCAAGTATTATCTTTTGAAATATATACTAAAGATACATCATATAAAGATTTTTCAATATGTTCATAAACTGATTTTGCAGATTGAATGGAAACATCATGTTCACTTGAAGTCCCACCAAATAATATTACAACTTGTTTCATTTTATACCCCCATATTAGTATATGATGATCGTGTATAAAATAGTCTATGGTTTTTTATAATCGATAATATATTTTATTTTTCCTGTTTCTTTTTCAATATCATAAGTAGGAATAATAGAAGTAATAAGTCCATATTTATTGGTAAAAGTAATTCGATAGCGGAAGTAATCTTTTCGCGGGTTTAATCGAATCATCATTGATTTTTCAATGTTAATTTTATTGGTTTGATAGATTAAATCAATATCTTGGTAAGTAGACCCATGTTGTTCTACTTTATGAATTTTTAAATCTGTAATTGGAAACTTAAATTTTAACTGAAAATACTCATTTACATGATCAATTTTTATAATTGTATCTGTACTTTTTTCTTTATAATTAGTAACATATTTTATTTGATAAAAATCTTTGTTTTGATATTTTTTTTGTAATTTTTTAAGTTCGTCAACAAATTTTTTGTTGCTTTTTTTATTGCGAGAATAATAGTATTTATTTCCGTCTTGCAATTTTAACTCATAGTCAGGAGACATAGAAAAGTAATATAATTTATCCTTTGTTGTAATTGTTAGAATCGGTGTAAAATTAGAATTTACTTTTCTTTTTGAGAAATGTATTTTTTTAAAAAAGGGTAGGATGCTATCATAATCTTCTTTTAATATAGCTGTATTGTGATATGTGATATTAATAATTTCTTTTTTGTTTAATGATAAATTATTACTGCAACCAGTTATTATAGCAAGAAAAATGAGAATAAATAGGTATGTAAAATGTTTCTTCATCATATCACCTCATAGTATATTATGGGGATAATAAAAGAAAAAAATACTTATGAAAAGTATTTATTTCAGATTTTCTAAATAATAATTTCTAAGTTCTTTAAATCTTTGATAGTGAATAATTTCTCTTTGTCGTAAAAAGGCAAGGGGCGCTAAAATATCGGGGTCGTTTGTTAAATCCATAAGGTGTTCATAAGTGTCTCTTGCTCTTTGCTCAGCAGCCATATCACTTTCTAAGTTTGAAATAGCATTTCCACTTGTTTTTATATAGGACATAGAAAATGGAACACCGTTAGCATCAGATGGAAATAAATCATGACCAAATTGAGCATAATTAGCTCCTAAACCATTTTCTTCTAATTCTTCTATTGTCGCATCTTTTGTTAATTGATAAAGCATACTAGATATAATTTCTACGTGTGCTAGTTCTTCTGTTCCAATATCAGTAAGTAATGCTTTTCCTCGGTCATCAGGCATAGTATAACGTTGATTAAAATATTGCCATGAAGCTGCTAATTCCCCGGCTGGTCCACCATATTGCGTTACAATATATTTAGCCATTTTAACATTTTTTCTTCTGATGTTAACGGGATATTGTAATTTTTTTTCATATACCCACATAGTCTAACTCCTTTCTTAATTTTCCCATGGCCATGGTAATGAATTCCAACTCCATGGACATTTGTTTGTTGCATTACTCGTTACATAAAGAGGCCCAAAATGATTTTCATATTCTTTGATAGCGCGCTCTGCCTCAGTACGATAATGATTATATAGTTGAATCATTGCATGGTCATCTGGAAAATTATCCAAGTATAAATTAATATCATGAGCAGCAAATGATAAAGCATCTACATAAGTAAGTAGTTGTGCTTGCTCATTCATTGGTTCTACATCAAATGGCTTAGAAACTTTATATTGGTTATATAAATCGGGAAACATATTTCCACGAATAAATCCTTCATAAGCTTCATATAAATCCTCAGGTCTTTCTTTTGGCGTATACATACATTTATTGAAGTTCATATTATGATTTGGATTAGGATTCGTATTAGGTTGGTTAAAATAATTTTGATAATTCATTATTTTTTGATTCATATTACCCTCCTTCAACAGTATAGTATGAGATTAGAAAAAAGTGGTATGGGTAATAGACTAGATTATTTTTAGAAAAAATAGGACAATTTCATAGGAATATCGTGAATTTTTAGACTAAATGCAGGTTTATGAAGAAACAATTAATTTACAAGACTTATTGCTGCTTTAGAATATAA
>CALVJW010000008.1 GCA_944332435.1 uncultured Bacilli bacterium
TGTTTTATTAATGATATTACAGGAAAAAGAATGAATTCTTTTTATATTCAAAATTTATCATTTTATTTAATAAATCGTAAAAAAAGTATTGCATTTCTATATTTTTTATGATATTATGAATATGCGTTTTGATTTGCGCATATTATTGGGGAATTAGCTCAGTTGGCTAGAGCACCTGCCTTGCACGCAGGGGGTCAAGGGTTCGAGTCCCTTATTCTCCACCATATTGTTAATTAACCTTTATTTTTAAAGGTTTTTATTTTGTTTAAAAAAACTCAAAGTAATTAATCTTTGAGTTTTAAAATAATTAAAACACTCCAAATATACTAGCAACGAAGTTAATGATAAGTGTAGTAACGGTTGCTGTAGTAACTATTGAAAAAATAGTAAAACTAATTTTAATTAAAACATCTTTTTTTGATCGAATTGCACTAACTAAATAAAATATACTAACAAGATAAATTAAGAAATTGTCAAGTAATAACGAGATACAAAAACTTTGAGATGTTACCAAACTATTTAAACGTCCTGTATCATAACTATTGTTGTATAAAGCATTAGCAAATGTTAAAGCACTCATGATAAAGCTGAATACTGTTAAAATAATTAAAATGACTTCAATAATTTTTTCAAAATGTTTAATTTCTTTATTCCATTTTTCAAACTGCATACCTCTATCCTCCTATTGTTAGTATATATTTAGATATTATGTTTTGTCAATCTATTACAAATAAGAAAGATACAAGTACTAGTAAAGTAAATTGTAAAATAGTGTCTAACTTGATAAATTTCCACTATAAGTATAGAAATAGTTGATACAATAATATTGAGGTGTTTTATGAGAATTGCAATCTTATCAGATATTCATGGCAATATAACTGCGTTAGAAGCATGCTTTAAAAAAATAGATTCCCTAAAAATAGATCAAATTATTTGGTGTGGAGATTATATTACGGACATTCAAAAAGGGAAAGAAGTAATTGAATTTATAAAAAACAAGGATAAGCAATATAAACAATATGCTATTCGAGGAAATCGTGAAGATTATATTCTTGACTATTGGAAACAAGAAGAACTTCATTGGGTAGTAGGAAGCAATGAACAAAGTCTCATGATTACTTATCAATCTCTTTCAGAAGAAGATTTAAACTGGTTAGCAAATTTACCTACAGAATTATGGATAGAAGAACAAAATTTTCCTAAAATTTTAGTTAGTCACAAAAAAATAGAAGATACGAATGCCGATATTATGGTTTCTGGTCATACTCATATCAGTGAAAGTACTTATGAGCATTATACCAGGTACATTAATCCGGGATCTGTTGGCTTTTCTTTTGCTGGTAGACCTGGAACAGATTTTGCTGTTTTAGACTATGATGATGAACATATTTCTGTGGAATTTTATCATATTCCTTATGATCTAGAAAAAGCGATTCACTTAATCGAGCAAAGTGCGATTAGTGGAATTAAAAGTAACTGGGATAACATTTTAATAAAAATTATTTTAACTGGAGATGATTACATTAGTCCTTATTTAAATCGTGTAAAGCAGTTAGCAATTGAGAATAATTTAGACGAAGATTTAGATCATGTTCCAAAATATTTATGGGAACAAGCAAGAAAAGAATTAGATTTATAAAATTCTTTTTTTGTATAATCAAAATAAAATGATGAATACTAATAATGATTGGAGGTGTAATATGAAAAAGTATTTTTTAGTAGTTGCTTTACTAGGCTTCATGATTGTAACTGGATGTGGGGCTAAAAATAATGAAGTAACAGATAATAATAATCAAAGTGATGTTAATCCAAATCCGACTGCTAATGTTGTTTATCAGACTATGACCTGTACTAAAAAAGATGAAAACATGGGTGTGGGAGATGGAACAAAATATTTTATTAAGCATGATGGACAAAATGTTAAAAGTATTACGATGAAATTAGATTATCATATGACCAATGACAAAGATAAAGAGGTATTTGATCAAAATAGAAATTTATTTACAGAGTTAGCTGATAAAATGAAAGATATTGCCGGAGTAACAACAAATATTGTAGAAGATACGGTTGATATGTTTCAAGCAGATCTTACTTTAGCTTTAGATAAAATGAGTGATACTGATATTGCTAATTTTGATGATTTTAAATTATCAAAAGATTTAGAAGAGCAAAAAAGATTATTTGAAGAAAAAGGTCTTACATGCAATTAAAACTAGATTTGATATCTAGTTTTTCATTTGACAAATTATGATATCAGTGTTAACATAACCCTAATTAGGTGGTGATAGTATGAATAAACCAGTAATTGGTATTATAGATTGGCCATATATGGATATCGATGGAGATTTAGTTTATTGTACACCAAAAGAAATATCTGATGTTGTGATTAAAAATGGTGGAATTCCTTATATTATTGTACCGGTACAATGGGATGTTGATTATGCGAATACAAGAAGAATTGATACGCCAAAATTGACAGAAGAGGAAAAAGAATTATTATTTTATCAATTATCTATGTGTGATGCGATTATAAAGCCAGGCGGAACAAAAACTTATGAATATGAAAATATGATTTATGAGTATACTTATGAACATGACATTCCTTATTTAGGAATTTGTGCGGGAATGCAAATAATGGCTCATCATGGATATCAAAATGAAAAATATATTCCTAATATCAAAATTGAAAATACACCAATTGTCCATCGCAAAAGTGAAGAAGAAAAACGTGAAACAGGCGAGTGTACTCATGATATTATCATTTATTCTGGAACATTGTTAAGTGAAATTTATGGTGGAAAAAACATTGCAAAAGTAAATAGTTATCATAGTGTACAAGTACCGGAGATAATGATTCACAAAGTATCAGCACGTTCTCGTGATGGGGTAATAGAAGCGATTGAAGCACCAGATAAAAAATTTCATTTAGGAGTTCAATTCCATCCAGAAAAATGGTATCAAAAAGATCCATATAGTGAAGAAATATTTAAAAGAATCGTATATGAAGCAAATCAAAAAAGACTTGAAAAAAAGAAAGAAATTCGATTGTAATTTCTTTTTTTTGAATCTTAATAATATACTAGAATTAGGTGAGATAAGATATGAATCGATTGTTTTTTCTTCTATTAGGCTTCGGATTATCGCTCATTGGTTTTATCTATATCATTAGTTATTTAAATTTACTTACAATTGGGTATAATTTTTATGAATATGTCAACTTTATAATTAGGAGAGTGGAATGTATGTATGCTCCTATTGGAATAATCATGATTATTCTAACTATTATGTTACCAGGAGGAACTCATTATGAATTACATTTATGATATTTTAGTTAATTTAGGTGATAAGCCGTATGATTTTTACGATTGGAATTTAGATGATACAATTGAACATATTAGAAAGATACCATTATTTCATGTTTCTAGTATTATTCTAAAAGAATTAAGAGAATGTCGTATTGTAATAAGAGAAGAAATGATGGAAAAGTTAAATAATAAAACAGAAGTTTTCGCGAAAAAAGGAATTGAACTTATTCCATATGCTTGTCTATTTAGTGATGGAATGGAAGTATTAGCCATTGAGTTCAATCATCAAGGTGTATCAGTATTTAAGAGTAAATTATTACTTGAAGAAGAAGAAGAAGTCTTAGAAGTAGTGTCAAGAATTCCAGAAAGCCAAATTTCATATACAATGATTGGAAAAGAAGAAATGGAAGTGTTCAAAACAAGGAAAGAAGTAGAATTCTTGGAAGAGTTTGATCAAGAATTATCACGGTTAAAAAAAGAACAAGCTCAAAAATTACGATATTTATATTATGAATGTTTTAATAAGAAAGAAGAAAATGTAAATATTATAGTAAAAGAAATCAAAAAGTCATTAAAAGAAAACTTCCATGACACTTATCCACAACTTTATCAATTTTTTAAATTAACAAGTGTGAAAAAATAAACTTTTCCACAGGATAATAAAAGATATTTGTTTTTATCCACATAAATCTTGACGAGTAAATACATTTATACTATAATAACAATATAAATCGTTGATGTGGAGAAGTAAAATTTGATTCTGTGTATAGAGAGTTGGGATTGCTGGAAACCAATCACAAGGCAAATTTGAATAACACCACGGAGTGTCTTTACGAATTGAGTAGTTTAGACCGGTAAATACCGTTAGAATGAAACCAAAGTTACGAAAGGGTGGTACCGTGCTTTTTAGCGCCCCTTAATTTCGTAACTTTTTTTATTAGAAAGAGGGATAGAATGAAAAGTGTTGATGTAGTTGAAGTATATCAAAAATTAGAAGATTATATGGATCAAAAAATTAAATTGCAAGGATGGATTCGTAATCATCGTAAACAAAAAGAATTTGGATTTATTGATTTTTACGATGGAACATGTTTCAAATCTGTACAGTTGGTATATACAAATGAATTAGCTAGTTTTGAGCAAATTCAAAAGTTGAGAGTTGGTTCTAGTATTGAAGTAGTAGGGACGTTAGTTTCTTCACCAGCCAAGGGGCAAGCATTTGAAATTAGTGTTGATTCGATAGAATTATTAGGAGATAGTCCAGAAAATTATCCAGTACAACCAAAACGTCATACGAGAGAATTTTTAAGAGAAATTGGATATTTACGTCCACGTGTGAACTTATTTCAAGCTGTGTTCCGTGTTCGTAGTATAGCAGCAAGAGCAATTCATGAATATTTCCAATCTCATGGTTATGTTTATGTACATACGCCACTTTTTACTGCGAATGATGGTGAAGGTGCAGGGGAAATGTTTAAAGTAACAACATTGGACTTAAAGAAGTTACCAAAAACAGAAGAAGGAGAAATTGATTATAAAAAAGATTTCTTTGGTAAAAAAGTAGGACTTACCGTGACAGGACAATTAGAAGCAGAAGCATTTGCAATGGCATTTAAAAAAGTATATACGTTTGGACCAACTTTCCGTGCAGAAAATTCCAATACGAAAACGCATGCAAGTGAATTCTGGATGATTGAACCAGAAATTGCATTTTGTGAATTAGATGGGTTAATGGATATAGAAGAAGAAATGTTAAAATTTGTTATTCAATATGTATTAGATCATTGCCCAACAGAGATGGAATTCTTTAACTCATTTGTAGAAAAAGGAATTATTGATAAATTAAAAGCAGTTGTTACAAGTAAAGCAGCTAGAATTACACATCAAGAAGCAATTGATATTTTATTAAACAGTGGAGTAAAATTTGAAAATAAACCAGTACATGGAGAAGATTTGGCAACAGAGCATGAAAAATATTTAACAGGTGAATATTTCCATAGTCCGGTATTTGTTACCGATTGGCCACAAGATATTAAAGCTTTCTATATGCGTAAAAATGATGATAATAAAACAGTTGCTGCTGTAGATTTATTAGTACCAGGAGCTGGAGAATTAATGGGTGGAAGTCAAAGAGAAGAACGCCTGGATGTATTACTTGCTCGTATGGAAGAGTTGAAGATGTCTACTGATGGATTAGACTGGTATTTAAATTTACGTAAATATGGAGGGTGTAAACACTCTGGATTTGGTATGGGATTTGAACGTTTACTAATTTATATCACCGGTGTTGAAAATATTAGAGATGTAATTCCATTCCCAAGAACACCAGGAAACTGTGAATTTTAAAGAAACCTTGTGTTTCTTTTTTGTATAAAACAAGGAATCTATACCAAAATAAAAGTAGGAGGAAACATATGAAAAAATTGTTAACGATTTTAACGACCCTACTATTACTAACAGGATGTGAAACGATGTATAATACGCCAACGAAACAAGTAGAGTTTTTTCTAGCGGATTATCAAACACTTAATGAAGACGTTATGGATGATTTAGATAAGGTTGTACAGGAAGAAGAATTATTTAATTCAGAACAAAGAAAGAGATATCGCGAACTAATGAAAAAACATTATCAAGAATTAGTTTATAACGTAAAAGAAGAAGAAATTAATGCTGATAAAGCAATTGTAACAGTAGAAATAGAAGTACGAGATTACGCTAAAGTATTTGAACAAGCGGAAAAAGAATTGAATGATCATCCAGAAAAATTTCAAAATGAAAAAGGAGAATATGACGAAGAAAAATATTTAAACTATCGTTTGGAGCAAATGGAAAAAACCAAAGATAGAGTAAAATATACGATGGAAATGAATCTTACCAAAGATGGTGAAGAATGGGAATTAGATGATCTTACGGAAGAACAAGAAGATAAAATACATGGAATTTATAAATATTAAAGGACGAGTTCTAACTCGTCCTTTTTGTCATATACATGAAATAGGTGATTGTATGAAGAAAATAGTTGTAGGAATATTATTACTTTTTCTCTTACCAATGCAAGTATTTGCGATAGGAGATAGTGCAAGAAGTAGTATTTTGGTAGATACCGATTCCGGTAGAATCTTATATTCAAAAAATAGTAATGAAGTAAGAAGTATTGCTAGTATTTCTAAAATTATGACTGCTATTTTAGCAATCGAATCAGGAAAATTAGATAAAGTTGTAACAATTAATGATGTTGTTTTAAAAGCTTATGGTTCAGGAATTTATATCAAAGTGGGGGAAAAATTAACATTAGAAGATTTAGTATATGGACTTATGTTACGAAGTGGAAATGATGCTGCTTTAGCAATTGCAGATTATGTAGGTGGTAGTGTTCAAAAATTTGTAGAAAAGATGAATCAAAAAGCAAAAGAAATAGGTATGAATAATACTACGTTTCATAATCCGAGTGGTTTAGATGAAGAAGAAGAAAAAGGAAACTTTTCAACTGCTTATGACATGGCCTTATTAACGAGTTATGCGATGCAAAATAAGACGTTTAGAAAAATTACAGGTACTAAAAAATATGTGTTAAAAACTAATAAAAACCATTATATTTGGTATAACAAAAATAAACTTCTTAATACTTATGAATATACTACTGGTGGAAAAACTGGGTTTACAAAAAAAGCAAGAAGGACCTTAGTATCAACAGCTAGTAAAAATAATCTTAATTTGGCTGTTGTAACATTAGATGATGGAAATGATTTTCAAGATCACAAAAATTTACATGAATATGGATTTCAAAATTATAAAAAATATGTATTTTTAAAAAAAGGAAAGATAGAAATAAAAGATGACAACTATTATAAACATGATATATTAGAAATCAAAAAAGATTTATCGATTGCTCTTATGGAAAGTGAAAAAGATAATGTGATACTCCATTATCAATTAAAGAAAAATAGAAAACCTAAAGATGGTGATATCGTTGGAGTGGTAGAAGCAAAAATAGATGATGAAGTACTAGCAAAGCAAGAAATCATTTTCAAAGAAAAAAAAGAAGAAGAAAAAGAAAAGAAAAAATCTAGTATTTTAGATTGGATTCGTAATTTATGGTAAATAAAATTTGGGGATTTTTCATCATTAGTGGTATCTGCTTTTGTTTTATCACTGGAAAGTTAGAACTTTTAAATAAGCAAATTTTAGATAGTACGAAACAATCTTTTGATATGATTATTCAAATATTTCCAGTTATGGCCCTTTGGATGGGAATTATGAATATCGCAACAGTATCAGGACTATTAAAAAAGATGGCATATCGATTATCGCCTTTTTTAACAAAATTATTTCCAGAAATACCAAAAGGACATGAATCACTTAGTTATATTGCTTCTAATATTATTGTCAATTTATTTGGACTTGGAAATGCAGCTACTCCATTTGGTTTAAAAGCAATGAAATCTTTACAAGCGATTAATCCTAAAAAAGATACTGCAAGTTGTAGTATGGTTACCTTTTTAGTTCTAAATACTAGTGGAATGACTATTGTACCAACAACCATTATATCTCTTAGAATGTTACATAAAAGTGTGAATCCAACGGAAATAGTCTTTCCATGTATTCTTGCAACCTTATGTGCAACAATCGCAGGATTATTATTAGATCGTATTTTAGCAAGGAGGTATTATCATTGATACAATTGTTATCAAATTGTGTAATACCACTGATGGTATTATTAGTAGTCGGTTATGGAATTTATAAAAAAATAGATATATATGATGTTTTTATTGAAGGAGCAAAAGAATCATTTGGAATGATGTTGAGTTTATTTCCTTGTTTATTAGGAATGATATTAGGAATTAATATTTTTGTTCAAAGTGGCTTATTAACAACTATTATTGATTGGATGAATCCACTTTTTCATTTTTTAAATCTACCTAGTGAAATTGTACCAATGGCGATTTTAAGACCAATTTCTGGTAGTTCTACTTTAGCATTACTAAATAACGTATTAATGAATTATGGACCGGATAGTTTTATTGGTCGTCTTGCTTCTGTTATTCAAGGATCAACGGATACAACCTTTTATATTATTACACTTTACTTTGGTAGTATTGGAATAAAAAAAATAAAACATGCATTATGGGCTGGTTTATTCGCTGATCTAATTGGTATTATCGCAAGTATCGTTGTAGTGAGTATTTTTTTTGGTAGATGAAAGGAGGTAAGAATGAAAGCCAAAGAGTTATATGTAAATTATGGATATCAAATAAAGAATAATGGAGAAATCGCATTGAATGATTATTTAGATATGATTGGATTATGTCATAAAATCAAAGAAGAATATACAGAAGAAGAACTTTTAGAATTGGAAGACTTACTTTATCGTTATTATTTATGTGGCAGTAGAGTCCAATTAAACCAAATGACGCAAATTGCGAGCGATTGGTGGAGAAATGAATTAGTAAATCCTACATTACAAGATTTAAAATTATGGAAAACAATCTTATTAATTATAAGTTGTGGCAATTTTACAAAGGAACGTATTAATTCAATTGAAACAATGAATGATTTTTCAAAACAATTTAAAAGTAGACTATTAGAACAACTTTTGCTAAAAAATGAAGTGGAATTAAACTATCCAACAGTTGATAAAAATATTTTAACGGACTCTTTAAAAGAATCAAATTATAAACATAGTAAAAGATATGACATGTATATGCAAATAAAAGAAAATAGAATACAAGTAGTAAAAGATGGAAACTCATTTTGTTTATATTATAATTATCAAAAAATAAATGCAAAAAAAGGAAAATAATATAATGATAATAAAATTGATATTAGATGTATTAAATAATGTAATGATAAAGAGATAAGATATTACAATACGATTTAATATGAGTAAGGAAAGTTTATCGTGCAATATGAAAAATTTATAAAGCATGGATTTTGTTTATATAGATGGCAATTACTGTTCTCTTAGTAAAAAGTATTGGTTTATTCGTTGAAATTTATGGACGAGTAAGGTATAATTGTAGTGCGAGGTGAGGTTGTTATGGAAAGATTACAAAAAGTAATCGCAGCTAGTGGATATTGTTCTCGAAGAAAAGCAGAAGAATTAATTGAAACTGGTCATGTAACAGTAAATGGAATTGTAGTAACCGAACTTGGAAGTAAAGTATCAAATAAAGATCGAATAGAAATTGATAGAGAAAAAATTAATAAAGAACAAAAAGAATATTATTTACTTTATAAACCAAGAAGTGTTGTTACAACGACAAGTGATGATAAGAAGAGAAAAACAGTAGTAGATCTTATTGAAACAAATGCGAGAATTTATCCAGTTGGGAGATTAGATTATGATACAACTGGAGCGATAATTTTAACGAATGATGGGGAACTAGCCAATTTACTGATGCATCCCAAAAATAAGATTGATAAAGTTTATATTGCAAAAATAAAGGGAATTTTACATCCAACTATGATAGAACAATTAAAAAGAGGTGTTATCATAGATGGGATAAAGACGGCAAGATCAAAGGTAAAAGTAAAACGTTATGATAGAAAAACTGATACAAGTATTGTAGAAATTATTATTCATGAAGGTAGAAATCATCAAGTTAAGAAAATGTTCCAAGCAGTTGGAAAAGATGTATTAAAATTAAAAAGAGAAAGAATCTCGTTCTTAGATTTAAGAGGGTTAAATTCAGGTGAATATAGACGCCTAAATCCAAAAGAAGTAAAAAAATTATATAGTGAAGTAGATTTAAAACAGCAACTATGATTACTCGTTGGTATAACAGCAGTAATAGTAGTAATGTTTTAACCCCTAAACAACTTAATTATGAGTATAATAAGTATATAAGAACGCATCACAATTCTTATGTTCTAGCAATTCGTATTACGAATTTTGGCGATATCGTTGCAACTTGTTTCTATGGAAAAACAAGAAAGACTATTGAGGAGTTTGTTAAGACAATAAGAGGATATTATAAAGATTCTTTAATTGGATCTGTTGTTGATGGTGATTTTGTTGTAATTACAGATCAATCCATTAACGAAGTAGGACAATTTTTTAAGAAATTGATTGCTGAACTACATCAAAAGTATATGAATAATATCTTTCCTATGGAAATTAAATTTTTATGTGGAATTTCTTTGAATAGTAATTTAGGAATAAATGAAGATATCAGAAGGGCTACAGTAGCAATGCTATATCCAAGAAGTCCTAGTATTTATGTCCAGTATTATACAGAAGAATTAGATGAAGAGTTAAAAAAACAAAATGCAATTATTCAAGACGTAGATCGTTTGATGAAGAAAAAGAAAATTACTTATCATGAATTAGCAATACAAACGATAAATGACAAAATTAAAATGGTTGAAATTAGAATGTTAGATGATTGTACACATGATTTATATCAAGCAAAAAATATTCCCTTATTTAAGAAGTATTGTCGCTTTACAAAGTTAGATACCTATATGATGGATACTTTATTAGAAACGATTGCAATGGACCATCATATGTGCTATATTTTTAATTTTTCTTTCTTAAGTATCTGCCTAAATTATTATGCATTTTTAAAAAGATTAAAAGAAATGGTAGAGGCGAAAGGATTATCGACAGAACAAATTTGTATTAATATTAATTATACAAATTATCAAGGTAGCTTAACTGAGTTATTATATGTGACAAGAGAAATCCAATCTTACGGCTTTAAAATATGTTTACAACACTTTGGTATTTTAGAACAAAGTTATAGTTTAACTGTAATAGCCGCTATTGATGTAGATTATATTAAAGTTGGAAAAGATGTATTAATTAAGGCGATGAACGAAGAAAGACTTTGCAAGATGTTACAATCTTTTATTAAAATGTATTTAGAATTAGGAGTTACCCCTATTTTTATAGACGTGGAATCTGATTATCAAAAACAATTTATTAAAGATATTAGTAACCAATGTTTGATTAGATGGAAAAACAGATGATTATGCTTGATCATCTGTTTTTTCTTTTAAATATGCAAGTAATTCTTTTTTTAAATCTTCACGTTCTAATCCATATTCAATATTTGCTTTTAAGTATCCTAATTGATTTCCAATATCAAAGTAAGTTCCTGTAAATTTACAAGCATAAAAATCTTGTGTTTGCATCAGTTCTTTTAATCCATCAACAAATTGATATTCATCACCAGCACCAGTTTTTATTGTTTCTAGACAATCAAATATTTCCGGATTTACAATATATCTACCTAGTCCAGCATAATTACTAGGTGCTTCTCCGATATTTGGCTTTTCAATAATAGATTTAATTTTATCTTGCGCAGAATCTTGAAAATCGATAATACCATATTTATAAGTAAGCTCATATGGAACTTCTTGTACGCCAATTACGTTTGCCCCAGTTTGATGATAAACATCAATTAGTTCTTGCAAAGCAGGGGTCTTGCCTTTAATTAAGTCATCACCGAATAATACAGCAAAAGGTTCTTTTCCAATAAAAGATTTTGCAAGTAATACAGCATGTCCACTACCAAGTGGTTCACCTTGTCTTACCGTAAATATTTTTACTTTATTAGAAATTTTCTGTATCATTTCCAATTGTTTTAATTTTCCACTTTTTTCTAGTCTCGACTCTAATTCATAACTACGATCAAAATAATCTTCAATTCCTTTTTTATAAGGACTTGTAATAAATAAAATCTCTTCAATTCCACTTTGAACTGCTTCTTCAACAATCATATCAATAGTGGGAATATCAACAATTGGTAACATTTCTTTGGGAATACTTTTTGTAACTGGTAAAAATCTCGTTCCCATACCAGCAACAGGAATCACGGCTTTTCTAACTTTTTTCATAATTCCTCCTAGTTTAATTTTCTTCGTTTTCAGAACTAATTGCTCCAACTGGACAAATTCCAGTTGCCTCTTCAACGATATCTTCTGGTTGTACTTGTTGATCTTCTATTACTTCAGCAGTACCTTCATCATTAAACATAAAGATATCTGGATATGTAGCTGCACAAGCACCACAACCAATACAAATATCAGAATTTACTTTTAATTTTTCCATAATCTATCCTCCATATTCATTATAGAAAAAAATGGTCGAAAATTCAATCTAATTGTTTAAAATTGGTGTAAATTGTGGTATTATTATAATGCGAGGTGGTACGGATGGCAAGTCGTATGGATCGATATCATAGTAATGATATGGAAAGTAAAAAACGAAGTCGTAGAAATGAAAGTTTATATGATAGCATTTATAATGATAATATTGAATATTCGAATGTAGAAGGAATTGCAAGAATTGAAAAAACAAATGAAATTGATATTAACCGTATTCGAGAAATGCTAAGACAAGAAGAAGAGAAAAAAAGAAAAAAAACGTCAGAGCCAGTATTTAAACGTACAATTCCACTACCACCAATTTCTGAAAAAGATGAAATAAAGGATGAAAGAAATTATGATATACGAGATATTTTAGTTAAAGCAAAAAAAGATAAAAGTGATGAAGAAAAAAATCAATATCGTAATTTAAAAAATACACAATATAATATTTTAAAAAATATAAAATTAGATGATCAGATTGGTCAAAAAGAAAAAGAAGACGAGAGTCAAGAATTAAAAGAATTAATTCATACAATTACCAATCATAAAGCATTAGAACAAATCGATGATCGCGATTTATCATTAGATTTGTTAGATGATTTAAAGTCTGATCATACGAATACCAGTACTTTAAATAAAGAGTCAATTCAAAAAATATTACAAGAAGCAAAAGAAAAACAAAAAGAAGATGAACCAGCAGAAGAAGTAAGAGAGTTAGATAAATCATTCTTTACGTCTAGTTTAAATTTTGATGATGAGGATTTTGAAGAATTAAGAGAATTAAGTTCAAAATATCATCGCAATAACATATTAATTAAAATACTAATTACTATTGTTGTAATCGCTATTGTTATTATGATTGTTTTATTCTTTATGAAAATGCCAAAATAACACAGTATGTTTACTGTGTTTTTCGTTTCATATGAGCGATGAGAATTAGAAAAAAGGGAATTAGAAAAAAGAAAAGATAAAGAAGGAAGGAAAATGGAAACATGAGAAATTCAGCTCCAATTGTATTATTTTTAAATACATGGTTACTTGCAATGGAAACAAATAGGCTGACAGTTATTAAAATGATTTGATATATTTTTTTACTTTGAATATGAAATGTTATTCGCATTGATTCAACGACATAATATAGAGCAATAATATTGCACATGAATAAGTCTAAGATCCATTGAATTGATAGAGTACTTTCAATTCGTTGAATAAAACCAAACAAAGATGCTCTTTTTAAAAGGTGAAATTCTGGATATTGAAAAAATTTTGTTAAATTAACGCCAAAGATCCCTAACGTTAAGAAAAATAAAATAAAAAGTAATATTGTTGTCATGATATAAAATAAAATTAAGTTTTTTGGAAGTTTTCTATGTTCTTCTACCATTTCTTTCGGAATGATAAGTAACAAAAAAATAGGAAGGACATTATTTGTTAAGTAGATAAAACTTCCTTTTAAAACGGGGGTTGGACCTTGATAGAGAAATGGTAAAAAATTATCCATATCTAGTTGGAAAAATAACCCAATAAAAGGGAGCAATGTTAAAACGATACAGATATAAAACATCATGACACTACTTTTCGCAATGACATAAATTCCTTTATTTAAAAGATAAATTGTTGGAAATAAAAAAATAAAGCTAATTGCAAGAGCAGGCGTATCTGATAAGTATTGTGATGCAATAAAAGTAGTAAAGTTCCAATAAATAATAGTGGAAAGGAAAAGAATAAATACAGATAAGATAAGATTGATTCCCTTTCCTAAATATGGGCCAAGTAAGTGTTCTATTAATTCTACAATATTAAGTTCTTTTTTATAACTGGATAAATAATAAAACAAAAGTAGAGGGATGAAACCAATCAGAAAACCAATGATAATAGATAGATAACTATCTTGATTTGCAATATACACAATATTGTTAATCGTAATTCCAATGAAGAAACATCGCATAATGTAAAACATAAAAGTACTCATTTCTAGACAACTTAATTTCGTTTTCATCAGGATTCTTCCTTTCTAATAGATTGTTCTAATGACCCTTTTGTCTCTAAATCTAAATCAACAGATACTTGAATTTTCAATTTAGAAAAAATCTCATCATCCCAATTTTTTTGATGTTCTTGAAAATACTTTGGATAACTTTTTTGAAATTTTCTTCCGATTCCTAAAATATCACTTTTATATTTTTTTTGTGCCATCTTGATTCCTGCGTTCATAATATCTGCAGTATTTTTTTCAAATCGTTTGGTAATATCATCGATTGTTTTAGGGTCTCTTAAATCTAAATTACAGCCCATTTCTGTAATATTCCCTTTTGATGTTAAAGTCATTTTTACTGTAGGTTCATTATCGTTAAGAGATACTGTTATTGTATTATTAGGATGATTTAATTCTGCTACCATGTAATCATTATCACATTTTGCTTCAATCGTAATTCTTTTTGTTTCATTAGAAATTAAGTTAATACCTTCACTTTCGGTTTTATCTGCAAATCCTTGTAATACATCTTCTTTAAAGATAGCTAAATTCGATAATTTTATTGAGGCCACTGGTTTAGATTGTTCTAAACTATTGTATTTGGAACCATCCTTTTTATCACCACTAATTTTAATACTACTAAGAATTGGTTGCTTTCCTGGTTCAATTAAAGTACGGATAAAATCTGAGTAGTTGATATCAGCAATCATAGCTTGATAATTGGTTGCTTCAATAATATTAGAAGCAATATTTTGGGATGGTAATGCTTCTAATGGAGAAAGAATTTGTAGAACATCACTTGCTTTTTCATCTTGAGTAACAAGTAGATAAAACTTTTTTCTACTTTCTGGTTCACGCATGAGAAAATCAGCAATTTTATTAACTCCGTTTTTAGCTACATCTTCCGAAAAGATAATAACATTTAAACTACTTAAGTAAATTTGTTTTGGCGATTGTAAGTCAATATCATTGAGTGCTTCTGATATCGTATGACCTTTTCCTTCGATGATAACAGTTTGACTTTGTCCTTCTTTTGTATTGGATTGTGTACTATGAGCATTAGAAATCATTGCAGATACTTTATAAGTATTACTTTCTTCATCCGAATCAATGCCGAGAGCTGTAACGATAGCAATTTGATTTAATTCATTATAATTCCAACAACCACATAGTAAAAAAGTGATACAACATAAAAGTAATAATTTAGTTTTCATGATGTTTCACCCCTAATCTAGTATTATTTTTCTGTGTTAAGAAAATGGATCTTGTTTTTAATTTGTTTCGAGGAACACGAATAATCGCATCTTTGTTTGCTTTTATGTTAAAAGGACTGAGTGGAGCTAAATATGGTGTGCCCATACATTCTAGACTAGCTAGTTTGGTTATAAAAATAATTCCTCCAGCTACTATTCCAACGATTCCCATAATTGTTGCACAAAATACAAAGAAGATACGCCAGAATCTGAGCGAATTTACAAAATCAACATCAGTAAATAATAGACCACAAATTGAAGTAATTGCAATAATGATAACGACGATAGGTGAAATAATACCAGCATTAACTGCCGCATCGCCTAGGACAAGAGCACCAACAACACTGATTGCAGTACCTGTAATTTTAGGGATTCTAATATCACTTTCTCGTAACATTTCAAAGATAATCATGAGAATTAATACTTCAAATGCCGTTGGAAAGGGAACAGATTCCCTTTGAATTGCAAGGGAAATTAATAAACGATCAGGAATCATCTCTTGGTTAAAAGTTGTAACTGCAATATAAATAGCGGGAGTAAGAAGTGTAATTAAGAATGCTGTCATTCTTAATATTCTAGTAAAACTCACATTACTTGGCTTTTGATAATTATCTTCTGGTGAGTGTAAAAAATCGACTAGTAGCGCTGGTAAAATTAATACATATGGTGTGTTTTCAACCATAATACAAATTTTTCCATTCAGTAAAGATTGGCAGACTAAGTCAGGACGTTCTGTACTAATTAATTTGGGAAAACTAGAGTGTTGATTAGGAGATAGAAATTCCGATAAATAACTAGAATCGATTACTCCATCAATATCAATGGAATTTAGTTTTTTTAAAATCATTTTGACGTGATCTAAATTAGCAATATCTTTGATATAACTAACTGCAATTTTCGTTTGTGTTCTTTTTCCTAATTTTATTTCATCCATTCGTAATTGTTTATCTTTAATTCTTTTTCTCACTAGTCCAAGGTTTACCATATAATTTTCGGTAAAACTATCTTTTGGTCCACGAATAATTGCTTCACTACTAGATTCTGATACACTTCTATCTAAAATGGCTTTTGTTTCAATGGCAATTATTTTTTGATAACCTTCCACAAAGATGCAAGTAAATCCACAAGATAGATAATAATAAATATCTTCTGGCTTTTCAATCAATGTTAATTTACTATTGATAATTGTATTTTTTAAATGAAAAAATAAATCTTCGACAAAAGTATCTTCTTGGTAACGAATATCAGAAGTAATTCCTTTCATAAAAAAATTACTGATTTTATCATCACTACTAACACTTTCAAAAAAACAATATAGAATTTTCTTATTTCCTAGTGTTAAAATACGTGAAAAAAAGTCACTACTATGACCAACCTCATTTTTTATTTTTTTTAATATTTGTTCAACATTACTATGCATAGTATCCCTCATTTAATTTTAGTATGTGTAAACTCATATTTTTTATGCAAAAAGAAATTGAGATTGTTTTTGAATTAGCACTAATTGTTTTTTAGTATGAACTACAACATAAATGTTATGTTCTATTAGTATTTTTTGAATGATCAATATGTAATTCCAGTAATAAATAAATTCATTTTGCTCACCTAGTGTTATCTTGTATAAAAAGGCGAATATCATTCGTGTTTACTAGAATTTTTCATTGTTTTTGTGTATAATTGAAAATGAAATTAGGTGAAATCATGGAAGATATCAAAATAGAAAAATTAGATCATCAGGGAAGAGGAATTGCTAGAATGAAAGATAAACCAATGTTTATTCCCAATGCTTTACCAGATGAAGTTGTAAAAGTAAATATTATAGAAGAAAAGAAAAAATATAGAATTGGTGAAGTAGAAGAAATTTTGCTTTCTAGTGACAAACGTGTGAAACCAATTTGTCCATACTTTGAAGTATGTGGCGGTTGTGACTTAATGCACTTACGTTATGAAGATCAAATACAATATAAACAAGAAAAAATTATTGAAATTATGAAAAAGTTTGCCCATTTAGAAGCAGAAATTGTTAAACCAATTATTTTTAGTGAAAATTCTTTATACTATAGAAATAAGGTAACATTTCAAGTAGATAACTGTGTCGGATTTTATGGAAAAAAGAGTTATAATTTAACTCCAATTGCGCATTGCTATATTGCAACACCGAAAATTAATGCGGTGCTAAAAGAAATACAAAAATTACCATTAGAACAGATTGAAAAGGTCATTGTCAAAACAGATGAACGTATAAAAGAAGTGATGGTAATTTTAGAAGTCAAAGGAATTTTAGAAGAACAAAAAATTATTTCTGTATTAAAAGATGTCGCAACATCAATTATTTTAAAGAATGGTCATAAGGAAAAAACAATTTATGGAGTGGATTTTATTTGTTTTCCAATTGGCGAATATCAATTCGAAGTATCACCAAGTTCTTTTTTCCAAGTAAATTTAGAGCAGTGTGAGAAATTGTATCAAAAAGTAGTAGATAGTGCAGGAATTACCAAAGAAGATGTGGTATTAGATTTATATTGTGGAACTGGAACAATTGGAATTTATATAAGTAAATTTGCAAAACAAGTATACGGAGTTGAAATAAATCCAGATGCTGTTAAAAATGCAAATAAAAATAAAGAAAGAAATCACATTGAAAATATTGAATTTCAATGTGGTGATTGTGGAAAAGTGGTAAAAGGGTTAAAACTAAAGCCAGATATTATTATTGTAGACCCACCACGAAAAGGATTAGATAAAGATACTGTAGAGAAGTTATTAATGTGGAATACTAGAACAATCGTATATGTTTCTTGTGATCCTATTACTTTAGCGAGAGATTTAAAATTATTGCAAGAAAAATACGATGTAAAGATGATTACACCAGTAGATATGTTCCCTAATACATATCATGTTGAATGTGTGTCAGTGCTAAGTCGAAAAGCCCAGTAAAATAAGGAGCTTTGAAATAAAAAAAATACAAAAAAAGTGAAAAAAGTAAAAATTTTTGAACTTGTAAAAATAGGGTTGTATGTATGTAATATGTTTCCATATATTAGTTTGAAGATTAAATCCTTTAGATATGTTACAAGGGTTAAATCTTAATTTTAACTATTTTATAGTTTTATTTATATAACTTTATTATTAAAAATTTATTATTCAAAGATTTGGTAGATATATTACTTATTAATCATATTATAAAATAACATATTAAGCATATTGAGCTGATTAGAGGAATCAGTTCTTTTTTTGTGCCAGAGATGGAATACATAGCCATTTTGCTTAATTGTAGAATGGCTAAATTTAAAAGAAAGGAGGAGGATACATACAAAAAAGTTATTGATGCTTCTCATCTAAAAAAAAGAAATAGATAAATTAGATGAACTAATAGTGGATATGAAAAACAAATATCTTCGTCTAGATAAATAAAAATAATTTTTGCAAAACTATATAAAAAAAATAAAATAAAATGATATTATATTTTTATAAAAATTACTTGATAATTTAAGATGATAAATAGTAAGTTGTGAAGGAGAGATTTATATGTTTGGTAAGCCAAAAGCAGGTTGGGTAGATATTAATATTGGAAATTATACAATAAGTGCTTCTTATTTAACGGATATTCCAATGGATTTTTTAAATTCCCTTATTAATAGTTTAGAAAACAATTTACCATTTTCCGTTTTTATTGATGAAGAAGGATTAGAAAATATATTATGTGCTTATTATCATGGAGTGTTTATTATTACAATGAGTGATGATAATATAGAGTATAAAAAAATAGATATGGATTTTAATATATTTAGAGTAAAAATTATCAAAGATATAGAAAAGTATTTTAATGATAGGGTTGTTTGGAACATGGAAAATGATCCTAAAATATTAAAAAGTAGAGAGATAGAATTACGAAATAAATTATCTATTGCAAAAGAAAAGTTAAAAAAATATCGTTGAAATAAAATAAAAAATTACAATTTATTGAGCAGATAATTATGGGATTATCAGAAATGATAGGCTCTTCTTTTATGGGGGGAAACTGAAAAATAAAAAAAACTTTGGATTAATTTCTAGGAACACAGATATAGAGTTTTTGAAAAAAATAAAAATGGAAGTAGAGTAAGAAAAACAATTGAAAATATTCTAGTTAGATTGGAATTAGAAAGGTAATGTGATATAATTACACAGAAAAGACTTGTCACTAGCATACAGAGAACATAGTTTGTTGTAGCATAGTTAATATATTATAAAAAGGCATGCGTCATTAACTGTATATTGCAGTTATAATCAGATGACACACGTGGAGTGCGTATGCTTACTTAACTTGCATTAAACTCTTATAAAATAAGTAGAAAACTATTATTACATGAACTAGACATAAGTTTGTTATTTCACATTATTATATAAATTTGCTTTTTTTTATAAAATGTGCTAGAATCTGTCTATATAAAAAAAGAGGAAAATTTATGAATTCTTATTTAACTAAACAAGATGTAATGAGTAAAAAACTAAAAAGTATAATCAAAATAGTTCTTAAATCATATAAAAAAGTATTAAAAGCAAAAATAATTTTAGGTGAAAATGATAAAGAAATCTTAAATTATATAGGATTTGCTGAAAGTCTAAAGAATTTTGATGTAATGGCAAATATTTTTTATGAGGTATTTTTAGATGTTAACAATTTATCAGAACATGAATTTGATGAATGTTTAGAGCAAAATGCATTTAATTTAGGAGATTTTAAAAGTTTTTTAAAATTTGATAGTTTTATTAAAATATTATTTTTTAATGCATTAACAATGAATAAAGAAGGTAGTTTATATGAGCAAATGATTGCAAAAATTAATAGTGAAAAAATTGATTCATTTGAGGCATATCAGTCTATTCTCAATGAGTTACCACTTAATAAAAGAAAATATTTGGAATTAATTCAAGATCCTAATTTTGATTATAAGAATTTAGATGAAGAAGGTTTAAACATACTAAATAGTTATCATGAATCCTTTATGGAAAAAGAAATTTTACCACATGTAACAAAATCGTTGGATTCCAAAGAGTCAGCAATATTGTCCGCAAAAATTTTAGATAAAATTCCTTTGATAAATGTTAATATTGAGCTTCCAATCCAAAATCAAAAGAAATTTTATTAGTCGTAAAATAGAAAGAAGAATTAATATATGAATAAAAATATTGTATTATGTGGTAGTATGCAAGTGTTAGATCAAATATTAGAGGTAAAAGATCGATTAGAAAAAAAGGGTTTTGATGTATTGTTACCAAAAGAATGTATGGAGCACTTACCTAAAGAGATTGCTTCTAAAAAGCATTTTGAAAGAATTATTGATTCAAATAATACAAAAGTATTAATTATTAATTCAACTAAAAAAGGTATAGAGAATTATATCGGTCCAAATACATTTGCAGAAATTGCTTTTGCCTTTTATTTTAATAAAAAAGTATATCTTTTAAATGATTATTATGAGCCATATATTGATGAATTAATTGGATGGAATACAATTCCTTTAAAAGGTAATTTAGATAATATTGATTAATGTAAATGATGGTGGGGAGATTTAGGTCTATGGGTAAGAACATTAGAAATGTTTCTAAGTGAAGTTGGTCATGAGAAATATCCTAATGTGAAACAAAAATATCGTTTTGAATTATAAGATGTTAAAAGTGTAGTTTCAAATTTTAATGGAAAATAATAAAAATTGCTTTGTTAATAATTGAAATTAGTCATTTATATTTATGTGATTAAATAACATAAAGTAAATTGAAGTTTTTATAGATAATTATTTAAATGGTTAAAAAAGGTAACAATTTAGTGAGATAACATTGTCGGAAAAGCGATAATATTACGTATTATATATATATTACTTTAGTGAAAAATAAAA
Organism: uncultured Bacilli bacterium; assembly: GCA_944332435.1. Lineage (GTDB taxonomy): Bacteria > Bacillota_I > Bacilli_A > RF39 > UBA660 > MGBC107952. The sequence goes on from CALVJW010000008.1 coordinate 21,506, forward strand.
AAATCCTTTTGATAGGATTTTTTTTATCCAAATGAAATATCAAGTATCATCATTAAGAGAAATCCAAGTGTTACTCCAATAACACTAAAATCATTATGGTCATCACTATGAGCATCTGGAATTAATTCTTCTATTACAACGTAAATCATAGCTCCAGCAGCAAAAGCAAGAATATATGGTAGAATTGGATGAATAAAAGTGGTAAATAAAATTGTGAGAAGAGCACTAACTGGTTCTACGACTCCAGAAAGCATACCGAATAAAAAAGCATGCTTTTTAGAATACCCCTTGCTTTTTAAGGGAAGGGATAAGATTGCCCCTTCTGGAAAGTTTTGTATAGCAATCCCAATACTTAAAGCTAGGGCACTTGTAATAGTTAAAATATGATGTTGATTAATGGCACCTGCTAATACTACACCAACAACCATTCCTTCTGGAATGTTATGAATAGTAATTGCAAGAAATAATTTGATGGATTCACTAAGAGAGGATTTTGGCCCTTCTGCTTGCTTACTATCTTGATGTAAATGTGGAATAAGATGATCTAGTAATAATAAGAATAAAACTCCAAAAATAAATCCTATTGATGCTGGAATCCAATAAGCTTTCATAGAACTTTGTGCAATATCTAATGCCGGTATTAATAAGGACCAAATAGATGCAGCAATCATGACACCGGAAGCAAATCCTAATAAAAATTTTTCAAAATTACGATTGAGTTTATTTTTTACTAAGAAGACACAAGCCGATCCTAATGTTGTTCCTAAAAGTGGAATTAAGGTTCCGATAATAATCGCATTCATATGTATACCTCCATTTTTTTATTATAGCATAAGTATTAAATGGATAGATAGAAAATATCAATTTTAATTTTTACAATTGCGGTTTTTGGGATAAAATGATAAAATAAAAACAGTTTTTATAGATAACATCATATTGACAAACGAATGATTGTCAATATGATGTATTATTTTTATCTTTATAATAAATATTAACAAAATAGGTAATATTTTAAAAAAATAAAAAGGTTGTAAAAATTTGTAAAATGTCGAAAAAATAAGAAAGGAGAAACTATGAATCAAAAAAACAAAGTAATTATTTTTCTATTTTCCATTGCTATGGTAATGTGTTTCTTTTTTCTCTTTCAAGGGTATCAATATATTCGTTTAAAAACAGCAGATGTAAAAATTAAACTACAAGATAATTTAACGGTAGAAGTTTATCATAAAAAGAAAATATCAGATTTTTTAAAGTCGATTAATGGTACCATATTAGATGATAGAAAGATTGACACTTCAAAATTAGGAAAACAGAATATTGTTTTTCATTATAAAAATGAAGATGGAGTTAAAATTCCCTATCGTTTTCAAATTGATGTTGTGGATACAACAAAACCACTGGTTTGGTTAAGTGATTCTTACTTTGTTGAAAAAGGGACGGAAGTTAATTTAGAAAATAAGATTTTATGTGGAGATAATTATGACAACAATCCAAATTGTAGTGTAGAAGGAAACTATAATTTAAACAAAGAAGGAAATTATCCACTTGTATTTAAAGCAAAAGATAATAGTGGCAATGAAGTAGTCCAGTCATTTACACTAAATGTATATGAACCTAAAAAAAGTGAAGAAACAACAAAATTTGTACCACCTAATTATGTGTCATTTTCGGATGTAGTAAAAAAGTATAAAACAAAGAATACAAAAATCGGTATTGATGTTTCGTCATGGCAAGGTGACATTGATTTTGATAAATTAAAAAAGGCTGGAGTAGAATTTATTATTATTCGTGTAGGTAGTTATACTGGTGATGAAGAGAAGTATTTTGTAGATAAAAAATTTGTCCAAAATATCAAAGAGGCCAATAAGCATAATATTGATGTTGGAATATATTTTTATTCTTATTCATCTTCAATTAAAGAAGCAAAGGAAGATGCAAGGTGGGTATTAGACCAAATTAAAGATTATGAGGTAACCTTACCAATTGCTTATGACTGGGAAGATTGGGCTTATTTCAATGATTATAAACTTAGCTTCTTTGGATTAACGAGTATGGCAGAAGCATTTTTAGAAGAAATAGAAAAAAATGGTTATGATGGAATGCTTTACAGTAGTAAAACATATTTAGAAAATATTTGGTTTCCTACAAAATATGATATATGGCTTGCTCATTATGTAGATGAAACAAGTTATAATGGAAATTATAAATTTTGGCAATTGACAGATAAAGGAAAAGTAGATGGAATTAATGGAACAGTTGACATTAATATTATGTATCAATGAAAAAGGAATTAATATTTTAGGTAAAATATAGTAAAATAGAATAAGGAAGAGGGATAGAATGGAATTTATAGAAATATTAAAATCAATTTTATTTGGAATTGTAGAGGGAATTACAGAATGGTTACCGATTAGTAGTACAGGACATATGATTTTATTAGAAGAATTTGTATCTTTAAAAGTATCGGAAGATTTTTGGAACTTATTTTTAGTAGTAATTCAATTAGGCGCTATTTTAGCAGTGGTGTTATTATTTTGGAATAAAATTTTTCCATTTAATTTATCAAAGAAAAATCAAAAATCATTTATTAAAATGGATATTATGACACTATGGTTTAAAATTATTGTTGCATGTTTACCAGCAGCAGTAATTGGAATTTTATTTGATGAAGTATTAGAAAAATATTTATATAATTCAGTTGTTGTAGCAACGATGTTAATTTTATTTGGAATTGGATTTTTATTGATTGAAAATAGAAATAAAGATAAAAAAGCACGCATTAATTCACTAAATGATATTACATATAAAGACGCCCTTTTAATTGGAATATTTCAATTAATTGCTGCTATTTTTCCAGGTACATCACGTTCTGGAGCAACCATACTAGGAGGATTATTAATCGGAGTAAGTCGTACAGTAGCAGCTGAATTTACCTTCTTTTTAGCAATCCCAGTTATGTTTGGTGCTAGTTTATTAAAAATTGTAAAATTTGGTATTGCGTTTACAAGTTCAGAATTAATCATTTTATTAGTTGGAATGTTATCTGCTTTCTTTGTATCTATCATCGTAATTCGTTTCTTAATGGATTATATTAAAAAACATGATTTCAAAATATTTGGTTGGTATCGTATTGTTCTAGGTATTATGATTCTTGTTTATTTTGGATTGCAATTATTATAATATATTTTGGAGTAAATTATGGAAAAACAAAATATGTTAATAATGCAAGTACAAGAGGAATCGTTGTTACTTGAGTTTCTATATCAAACATTAAATTCGTACCCAAAGAAAAAAGTAAAATCTTTTTTAACACATGGGAATATTTTAGTCAATGACGTTATTACAACGAAATATAATGCCAAATTAAAACCTGGGATGACAGTAAAATTAGTATTTGGAAAAGTAGTACTTGATAAAAAGAAGAAAGCATTACCAATTTTATATGAAGATAATGAATTTGTTGTCATTAATAAACCGGCGGGATTATTAACGGTGGCAACAGAAAAAGAAAAAGTAACTACGGCTTATCATATGGTAAAAGAACATGTGAAAGCTGCAAATTTGAAAAATAATATTTACGTTGTCCATCGTTTAGATCAAGATACTTCGGGAATTTTACTTTTTACGAAGAATGAAAAGTTAAAAGAATTATTACAAGAAAATTGGAATGATGCGGTCATAAAAAGACAATATTTCGCAATTGTTGAAGGAAATGTAAAGAAAAAACAAGGAACGATAAGAAATTATTTAACCGAAAATAAAAATAAACTGGTATATATTACAAAAAATAAAAAAGAAGGTAAATTAGCAATTACGCATTATCAAGTAATGAAAGTAAAAAATGGGTATACATTATTAAATGTATTACTAGATACTGGTAGAAAAAATCAAATACGTGTTCATATGAAGGAGATTGGAACTCCTATTATAGGGGATAAGAAATATGGAGCAAAAACGAATCCGATAAAAAGATTAGGATTGCACGCAAAAGAACTTAGTTTTATTCATCCTATTACAAAAAAGAAATATCGATTTGAAGCACCACTTCCAGTAGAATTTAAGAAAATAATGCGATAGAAAAAGATTAAGAAAGGAAGACTATATGGAACTAATAGAATATCCAAAATGTTCAACATGTAAGAAAGCCAAAAAATGGTTAGAAGAACATCAATACCATTTTCATGATCGAGATATTACCAAAGAAACACCGACAAAAGAAGAGTTAAAAAAATATATAGAGATTAGTGGTTATCCTATTAAGAAATTTTTTAATACAAGTGGGAATTTATATAAAGAATTTGGGTTAAAAGATAAATTAGAAACGATGACACAAGAAGAAAAATTAACGTTATTAAGTAATTATGGTATGTTAATTAAACGTCCACTTCTGATCTTTGATGACTTGGTATTAGTAGGATTTAAAGAAAGCGAATGGGAAGCAAAACTAACAAAATAGGGAAGAATATTTGTTTTCTATTCCAATCTGTGATACAATACATAATCGTTGATGGGAGGTTCTAGATGAAAAAATTAGTAATTTATGAACGACAATTAGAAAGAACACAAGAACAGATTAGAAAATTGAATGAAGAAAAACATGTAAAATATCTTGTAATGAAAGATAATCCATCAGAGTATACGTTCATAGAAAGATGTAAAGAAAGACAATTGCAAAGAAGAGAAGATCATCTTATGCGAAAAGAACATAACATTCAATGTAAGATAAAAAAATTGACGAAATAGTAGAAATACTATTTTTTTATTTATCCCTAAATCAGACATAATATGCACTTTTCTTGTAGTAAGATAACGATGGAAGGGAGAAAGTTATGTTTGGAAATTTTACAGAAGAAGCACGTAGTATTTTAGTAAGAGCAAAAGAAGAAATGTATGCATTAAAACATCCATATGTTGGAAGTGAACATTTGTTATTAGCAATCTTAAAAAGTGATAATCCAATTTCACGTAAATTAAAACAATATCATTTAGACTATAAAAAATTAAAAGAAGAAATTATTCGTATTGTTGGTATTGGTTCGAAAGAAAGTAATTGGTTCTTATATACACCACTATTAAAAAGAGTAATGGAAAATGCGGTAATTGATGCGAAAGAAAATAATCATGGTGAAGTTACCATTTCGCATTTATTTGCTAGTTTATTAGAAGAAGGAGAAGGGGTTGCCATTCGTATTATGGTAGGGTTAGAAATTGATTTAGATGAATTGTATTCAGAATTTTCTTATCATTTTAGTTCTAGCCATAAAACAAGAGAAGGAGATAAATTATTGTTAGAAGAGCTAGGTGTCGACTTAACGAAAAAAGCAATAGATGGTCAGTTAGATCCAGTAATTGGCCGAGAAAAAGAAATGAAACGTGTCATTGAAATTTTAATGCGTCGAACAAAAAATAATCCATTATTAATAGGGGATGCAGGGGTAGGAAAGACTGCAATTGTTGAAGAGTTGAGTCGGATGATTGCCTTTGGCGAAGTGCCACCTATGCTAAAAAATAAACGCATTATTTCGTTGGATATGGCAACAACCGTAGCTGGAACAAAATATCGTGGAGAATTTGAAGATCGCATGCGTAAAATATTAAAAGAAATTGAAGACCATGATGATATTATATTATTCATTGATGAAATTCATACACTTGTTGGAGCAGGTGGAGCAGAAGGCGCAATTGATGCCTCAAACATTTTTAAGCCGGCTTTAGCTAGAGGAAAATTACGATGTATTGGAGCTACTACTACAGCAGAATATAAAACATATATCGAAGCCGATAGTGCATTAGAAAGGAGATTTCAAAAAGTAAATATAGAAATTCCAACGAAAGAAACAGTGAAAGAAATCTTAACAAAATTAAAACCAATTTATGAAAAGTTTCATTTCGTATCGATTAGTGATGAGATGGTCGACTTAATCATCCGTTTAAGTGATAATTATATTTATGATCGTCATCAACCAGATAAAGCAATTGATATTATGGATGAAGTATGTGCGAGAGTAAGCTTAAAAGAAAGTAAAGAATTGAAACAATATAATGAATATAATAGAAAATTACAGGATGTAAGAAAGCAAAAAAATGAAGCAATTATGAATGATGATTTTAAACTTGCTTCCCATTATAAGGATGAAGAAAATAAATGGATGCATGAACTAAATGAATTGGAATTAAAATTATATCAAAATAATCACGTAAAAACAGTGACAAAAGAAGATATCGCAAGTGTTGTTCACATGAAAACATCCATTCCCGTTTATGAATTATTACAAGATAGTAAGATGGTAATCGAGAAAATTGAAGAAGATTTAAAAGAAAAGATTATGGGACAAGACCAAGCTGTATCACAAGTAATTAAAATAGCAAAGAGAATGAAACTAGGGTATCAAGATGAAAACCGTTGTTATTCTTATTTATTTTGTGGGCCAAGTGGTGTAGGAAAAACAGAACTTAGTAAGGTTTTCGCAACTCATTTGGTTGGAGAAAACAATGTAATAAAACTTGATATGAGTGAATTTAGTGAACCACATACCGTTAGTAAAATTGTTGGAGCACCTCCAGGTTATGTAGGGTATATGGATCATCGAAATATTTTAGACGAAATCAAAAATAAACCATATAGTGTTCTTATTTTAGATGAAATAGAAAAAGCACATCCTTCCATTCTTAACTTGTTTTTGCAAATTTTAGATGAAGGAAAAATAAAAGATTCTAAAGGATCTATCATTCGTTTTGATCATGTTACGATTGTAATGACTTCTAATGTTGGGTTTCATGATATTAACATTGGATTTACAGAATACAAAGAAAGTAATGTAATAACAAAATTAAAAGAATTCTTTAGTGTGCCTTTTATTAACCGCATTGATCAAGTAATCGTCTTTAAAAAGTTAGAAGTGGAAACAATCCGTAAACTAGTAGAGGAAAAATTAAATAAAGTGAAGAATAAGTATCAATCAAAAAATATTAAAGTAATCATTGAAGAAAATGTGATAGAGGAAATCATCGTTGAATCCAATTATCAAGAATTTGGTGCAAGAAAATTAAATAAAATTATATTAGATTATATTGAAAATCAAATTATAGAAGCGTTGTTAAATCATAAGAAAGAATGTCATATTAAAGCACTTAAAACTACTTCTATTGCTTCATGAATGTGAATGAGATGCAAAGAAATTGTCGATTGACAGTTTCTTTTTTAGAGTGTAAAACGAAAAAAATTAACTTGAAAATAGGAAAACATGTGATATAATATTACTTAAGGAATATTAGGGTGATACTATGGATTTATTAGTAGTAAAGGAAGCAATGAGTAAAAATAAAGGATTAGATCAAGAATTTCAAGAAAATGTATTAGAATTAGTTGAAATTTTTCATAAAACATTTCCTGAAGTTGAGTTAAAAAACTTATGCCAAAATTTAAAAACACTAAAAATTGAAAAAACAAATCGCTTTATTCAAAGACTTCCACTTGATTATAATGCCAAGTTAAATAAGTTAACTATTAATCCAAAAGAGTTGGAAAAAGTGAAAGATACGAAAAATCTTTTAATGAACATTGTCATTCGTTTGATTGTTACAAATAATGGAATGACTGGATTTGATGCTGATGGTAGTTTCTTAGCACTTAACATTGGTTATATTGCAGGAATTGCCAATATGTTAGTAGGAAATGAAGAAGAACACGATTATTATACAGATGAGATTATTGCTACTAATTTATTTGGTAAAATTGTTGGTGACGAAGTGTTAAAAGAAGCATTTTTTCAGAATAATCCAAGTTTGATTATTGATAGAGTGAATGAAGGAGAATAGTTATGAATCGATTAGATAGTATGAAAAGAGTGATGGATATTACGAATCGTAGTTACATCTCAGGAACCCACGAATTAGGCGACATTTATAATGAAATGCTTGCTTTTGCTATTGAAATGGGGAAAGTAAAAGAAATCGTAGGTTATTTCTTTGGCTCAGAATATATGAAAGGTTCATCATTTGATTATCCTGGTTTACAAACAACTGAAGCTTATGACAAACAAGTAGCTGACGTATTACAATATCAAAGTACTTTAACCCAAGGAAGAACAATATAAGGATGCATCTAGCATCCTTATTTTTGTATATATTTGCTCATTCTTATCATAATAATGATAGGAGATGGTAACATGTTGGATGCAAAAAATAATTTTTTTCATAATTATATGAATTTATTAGATGAAACTTTATTAGAACGTGATTATACAATGATGAAAGCTGATATTAGTAGAAATGAAGGAGAATATTGTATTGAAATTGATCTACCAGGAGTAGAAAAAGATAATATTAAAATTGAATATCATAAGGGATATTTAACGGTAGAAGCAAATCGTACGAATGAAGAGGATATAGATGGTGAATATATCAGAAAAGAGCGATACTTTGGTATGTATCGCCGTAGTTTCTATGTTGGTGATATTGATATTACCAATATTAAGGCTAAATATAAAGATGGCATTTTAACAATTCACTTTCCGGAAATTACGGAAGAAACTTATACAAAAAAACAGATTAAAATCGACTAAGAATGTCGTTTTTTTCTTGTTTTTCTTACTTTTTACAAAGAAATATGGTAAAATGTTTACGGGTGATAATAGTATGAAAACAAGAACACGTTATGCACCAAGCCCAACAGGGTTTATGCATGTCGGAAATTTAAGAAGTGCAATTTTTGAATATTTAATTGCAAAACATGATAATGGAGATTTTTTACTTCGAATTGAAGATACAGACCAAACAAGAAAAGTAGATGGAGCAGTAGAGTTTATTTATGATACTTGCCGCTTATGTGGATTAAATTTTGATGAAGGACCAAATAACCCAGGAAAGTATGGACCATATACACAAAGTGAACGATTAGAAATTTATCAAAAATATGCCCATGAATTAGTAGAAAAAGGACATGCATATTACTGTTTCTGTACACCAGAACGATTAGATAAATTAAGAAGTCAAGCGGAAGAAAATAAAGTTGCTTTTATGTATGATGGTCATTGTCAAAAGTTATCAAAAGAAGAAGTTGAGGAAAAAATAAAAGCAGGAGTTCCATATGTAATTCGTCAAAAAATGCCGAAAGATGGTGTTAGTGTTTATGAAGATTTAGTATATGGAAAAATTAGTGTAGAAAATAGAATTTTAGAAGATCAAATTTTATTAAAATCTGATGGATATCCAACTTATAATTTTGCCAATGTAATTGATGATCATTTAATGGAAATTACGCATGTTGCTAGAGGAAATGAATATGTTATGTCAACTCCTAAATATAATCTTTTATATGAAGCATTTGGTTGGGAAAAACCTACGTATGTACATCTTCCAATGGTAAATGGTAGTGATGGTAAAAAATTGTCAAAACGAAATGGAGATGCTTCTTTCATGGATTTATATCATGAGGGATATCTACCAGAGGCAATTGTAAATTATTTAGCAATGTTAGGTTGGTCTCCAGAAACAAACGAAGAAATTTTTACATTAGAAGAGTTAGTAAAAATATTTGATCCAAAAAGAATTAGTAAGGCACCAGCAGTATTTGATATTAAAAAATTACAATGGGTTAATGCACATTATATTAAAAAATTAGACCCAGATGCATTATTAAAGATTACGGTTCCTCATTTAAAAGAAGCATATGATTTAACAAATAAAAGTGATAACTGGGTAAAAGAACTTGTATTACTTTATCAAAATCATATTAGTTATGGAAAAGAAATAGTAAAAGAGACTGCATTATTCTTTAATGATGAAATTGATTGGGATGAAGAATGCCAAGAATTTATGAAACAAGAAGGAATTTCTAATACCATTCGTATTTTTAAAGAAGAAATTGCCAATGTTTCTGACTGGACAGTAGAAAATATTAATGCAGCAATTCAAAATACAAAAGAGAAAGCAAATGTAAAAGGAAAAATGTTATTTATGCCAATTCGTATCCAAGTATCAGGAATTATGCATGGTCCAGAACTTCCAAATACAATTCATTTAATTGGAAAAGAAACAGTTTTAAAAAGATTAGAATCTATTAAAAATTAGATTCTTTTTTTTGTTAAACAAGATTTAGAAAAAATAGTTGCTATATTTTATTTTCTCTATTATACAAATTATGAAATTATTCTATTTTAACGCTAGAAACATCAAAATAATCATTTTTATTTTTTGCTTTATTATGTTACATTGTGAATACAAGGAGGAATAAATAAATGCAATATCATAATTTAATATCGGTATTAGATAAAGAATTATATCCATTATTATGGAAAAATAGTAATACTGTAAGATATTTAATAGATTTTTTGAATGCTTATTTTTGGTTTCATGGAAAAAATAGGATTACGTCTTTATCGATTTTATCAGCAAAAGAATTTACGAAAAATTCAGATGTTAAGAAAAGAATTCATGTTCATTTTAAGCAAGAAAAGAAAGAATATTTTTATGAGATTAAATTTAGTAATGATATTCGTGATGAAAAACAATTTGATCCTTCTTTTTTTGACTTTGCTAATTATTATTGGTATCAAAAAGAAGAGGAAAATAATTATAAGATTGGTCAAATTATTTTAAATTTTAAAGAAGGGTTACGAAAAAATCCGATTGTCCATTATTATCTAAAAAATGAGCAATTAGAACCAATGAAGGATACTTTTGATATCCATATTTTATATGTTTCTTCACTAAAGCGAATTTTAAAAACAAAATCTTATGATGAGTTGAATCTTTTTGAACGATGGATTCTTCTATTACAATGTAAAACAGTAGAAGAGGCAAAGCAATTATGTATAGGGGAAAAATATATGTTGGAGTTTTTATCTATTTGGAATTATCATAGTAGGCGAATTCAATACAAGCGTTTATCAAATTCACCTAACGATACGCTTCATTATTTATTAGAAAAAAATAGTTTAGCAATCAAACGAAAAATTGCTAGAAATTTACTATTAGCTGGATGTTCGGTATCGTTTGTGGAAAAAGTAATAGAATTAAAGTTAAATGAGATTGAAAAAATTAAAAGAGTAATTGATAGGAAAGAAGGAATAAACGATGCAACATAAAAAGTATTTATATGCAAAATTTATTTTAATTGTACAAGCTAAGACGATGGTAGATGCATTATTAATTGCGGGTGCCAATCGCCTATTACAGAAGATTGTCTTTTATTTGGAACAAGAATATCAATTGTATGAAAAAAACACAAATTAATTTGTGTCTTTCTCTGTTTTTACACTTGGAATTAACTCGTCTAATTGTTTCTCTGTTATAGTTGGCTCTGTTCCTTTAATATAGTAAAGCATTTTTTTGTTTTTATCTTTTTCGGTTGCGATTTCGCCTGTGATAGGATTTACAATGACTCCCACTACATTTTTTGGTATTTCGTACCAACAATTTCCTTCTTTTTCTTTTAATAGTTGTTCTACGGTATCAACCCAAACATTTTTAATACTATTACCATCTTTTACTTCTGATTCAGAATTATCATCATATCCAGCCCAGACTCCCATAATAATATCTTTATTATAGCCAAAGATAAGATGATCTGTTGTAGTTGTTCCTGTTTTTATAGCATATTTTTTAGTAATTTTAGGTGCAATATTAATACAGGTTGGATAATTGTAATCGATAAATTCTTTTGCATAGGAGCTTGTTAGCATTTCATTAAGCACATAAACGATGCTTTTATTGAGAACGTTTTCTTTTTTTTCTTTATGCTGATACAAAATATTGCCATTGGAATCTGTAATTTTACGAATAAAAAACGGCTCTATCTTATATCCTTCACTGGCAAAGGTTCCATATGCTTCCATCATTTGTAAAAGATTAATTTCACCAGTTCCGAGTGCTAAAGATGGATTTGCTTTTAATTTTGTTTGAATTCCAACTCTTTTAGCTGTTTCTACAAGTGTATTTTCGCCTAAAAAAATATGAGTTTTTACAGCATAAATATTATCAGAGTAGGCAAGAGCAGTTGCCATACTAATTGGTTTGTTTGGATAATTCTTATTATAATTTTCGGGACTATAAGTTTTATTTTCAGAAAAAGTAAAGGTTGTTTTTTCACTTGTAAAAGTAGTGGAAGGAGTAAAACCATTTTCTAGAGCAGCATAATATAGAATTGGTTTCATAGTGGATCCTACTTGACGATTGGCACTAGTCGCTCGATTAAACTGGCTTTTAGAGTAATCTCTACCACCTGATAGAGCTTTTATTTTTCCATTTTTAGGATCCATAATGACACTTGCTATTTGTAATTTAGGATTATATTCTAAGTATTTATCAATATTTTCTTCCATTGTTTTCTGCGCATTCATATCAAGATTGGTGTAGATTTTAAGTCCTCCTGTTTTTAGGAAGGAAGCAGGAATTGTCTTGATACTTTGTAATTCTTTCATTACTGCATCTTGATAGTACATCAACATTTTCAATTCTGTTTCCGTCTTATCTACGTGATAAGTTAATTGTTTTTGATAAGCTTTCTTCATTTGTTCTTCCGTAATATAATTTTGCTTTTCCATTGCCGATAAAATTAATTTTTGTCTTTGTTTCGCGGCATCTTCATTTGCAATCGGTGAGTAATAAGAAGGATCTTTAGGAATGCCTGCTAAAATACTAGCTTCAGCGATGGTTAACTCTTTTGCTGATTTGTTAAAATAATAGTTACTAGCGTTTTCAATACCAAATATTCCCCCATAATTAATGGTATTTAAGTATCCTTCTAATATTTTATCTTTACTATAATGTGATTCTAAACGAATCGTAAGCCATGCTTCATCTATTTTTCGTTTCCATGTTTTATCAAAATCTAAAAATAAATTTTTTGCGTATTGCTGAGAAATGGTAGAAGCACCTTCTAATCTTTTCCCACTTGTAATATTACGATACATTGCTTTCATAATTCGTAAAAAATCAAAGCCTTTATGATGATAAAAGTTTTTATCCTCAATCGCTAAAGTAGCCTGAATTAAGTAAGGGGAGATATCTTCTAATTTTACCCATTCTTGGCTATTCCTAGTTTCAAATATTTTATTATTTTGGTCATAGAAATAAAAGCGATTTGCTTTATCAATTGGTAGTTTTGGTAACATTTTCGCATATACGTAAAGGCCGACATAAAATAAAAAACAGCCAAGTAAAAATATACCACTCCATTTACAGAAAATTTTAAACTTTTTCATAACTCACTCCCATCTATGTATAGTATTATAAAAAAAGTTAAAAATATGAGTGCAATTTTTAAAAACTTATGTTATAATTACTTTCGAATAAATGAAAGAGGTAAGATTATGCCTAAGATTCGAATAAAAGCAATGTTGATTGGAAATGAAACCAATCATAATGTTATGGGCAAAGGGATTTTACAAAATGATAAGATTATTTATCAAGAGACTGGTTTACAGGTCGTTATTGAAAAAAAAGATAATCAAGTAATTTTAAAGCGCAGTTGTAAAGAATATGAACTCGTTTTACCGTTCACAAACAATGAAAAAACGAGTGGCGTGTATAAAATAATAGAGTATTCTATGATACTTGATGCGGAAATTTATACGAAAAAACTAGTGATGAATAATCAAGAGATAAAAATTACTTATGAGTTAACATTAGGCGGCGAATTCTTAGGAGAATATACGTATGATTTGGTTTATGAGGTGATAAAATGAAAGAACAGTTAAAAGAGTTAATTGCAAGTGTCCTAAAAAATAACGAGTTTTCCATGGATACAGAGAATATTGTAATTGAAATACCAAAAGATACTGCACATGGAGATTATGCTACCAATGTTGCAATGCAATTGGCTAGAACATTAAAAACAAATCCTAGGGAAATTGCTAGTAAATTAGTAGAACAATTAACAGCAGACTACATTGAAAAAGTAGAAATTGCAGGACCAGGATTTATTAATTTTTATGTAAAGAATGATTATTTATTTAAAAATATTAATACGATTTTAGAAATGGAAGATCATTATGGTAGTTCTAATGTTGGAAATAGAACTAAAATTAATGTGGAATATGTAAGTGCTAATCCAACTGGAATTTTACATTTGGGACATGCAAGAGGTGCTAGTTATGGAGATTCTCTCAGTCGAATTTTAACTTTTACGAACTTTGATGTGACTCGCGAATATTATATTAATGATGCGGGAAATCAAATTGCAAATTTGCAAAATTCAATTCAAGCACGTTATGAAGGAATTTGTGGTAGAGAAGAAAATATGCCAGAAGATGGATACTATGGAAAAGAAATTATTCAAATCGCAGAGGAAATGAAGCGTGAACTTGGAACTAATATTACAGATATTCAAGTATTTAGAAAAAAAGGATTAGACTATCTGTTAGGAAAAATTAAAGAGCATTTGAAAAATTTCCGTGTGGAATTTGATGTTTGGACGAGTGAGCAAACAATTTATGATAGTGGTGCATTAGATCAAGTATTACAGCAATTGATTGATTCTGGGTATACTTATGAAGAAGATGGTGCTGTTTTCTTAAAGACAAGTGCTTTTGGTGATGAAAAAGATCGCGTTTTAATAAAAAAAGATAAAACAAATACTTATTTATTACCAGATATTGCATATCATAAAAATAAATATGATCGTGGATTTGATGAATTAATTGACGTGTTTGGTGCAGATCATCATGGATATGTACCACGTTTAAAAGCTTCAATTGCGATGCTTGGTAATAATCCAGATAAATTAGATGTTGAAATCTTACAAATGGTACGCTTGGTACGTGGAAAAGAAGAAGTAAAAATGAGTAAACGTACGGGTAATGCTGTAACGATTGAAGAATTAATGGAAGAAGTTGGTGCTGATGCTATGCGTTATTTCTTCTCATCTAGAAGCTTGGATACACAACTTGATTTTGATCTTGATTTAGCAACGAAAAAATCTAATGAAAATCCAGTTTATTATATTGAATATGCTTATGCACGTATTTGCTCTATTTTAAGCGGATGGAATCAAGAAATAAAGCCACTAGAACAATATCAAACATTAACGAGTGATTATACGAAAAATTTACTTGCAAAACTTTATGAATTTACAGATACAGTAAAATTATCTGCAATTAAAAGAAGTCCACATATTATCGCAAATTATGCATACGATTTAGCAGGATTATTTCATACATTCTATGCACATGAGAAAGTGTTAACGGATGATGAAATGAGTACAAAGGAAAGAATTAATTTGATAAAAGCAACCGCCATTACAATTAAAAATGCATTGAATTTAATTGGTGTTGTTGCAACAGAAAAAATGTAGGAGGAATTTAGAGAATGAAATTAAGCCAAATGTCAAAAGAAGAAATTGAATTGCTTTCTTATACAGATTTAACCTATTTATTATTAACTGAGAGACATAAATCGATGAATACACCAACTATTTTTAGAGAAATATCTAATTTATTAGGATTTACTGAAGAAGAATATTCTTCTAAGATTGGAGATTACTATACATCATTAACAATCGATAAACGATTTGTTTTATTAGAAAATAATGAATGGGATATTCGTGATCGTCACTCTATTGAATTAGTTGTTGATGAAGAAGAGGAAGAAGTAGAAGAAACTGAGGAAGAGGAAGAAGAAATAATTCCAGAAGAAGTAGAGGAAGATATTGATACAATTCATGATGACGAATCATTGGATGAAGATAATGATTTAGAAAATCTTTCTATTATTCCTGATGACGATGATGAAGAAGAATAGACTTAGGTCTATTTTTTTCTTTAAAATCAGTAATAAAACGGTATAAAGTGTGAAAAAAATATTGCAATTACAATAAAATAATGGTATTCTTAGATTGTAAGCAAAGTAGCTTAACACAATAGGGAGGTAAATAGAATGACAAAAACAATGTTAGTTGACTTTATTGTTGAAGAAACAGGATTAACAAAAGCTGATGCATCACGCGCTTTAGAAGCAATGATGAACGGAGTTATTAAAGGATTAAAAGAAGAAGGAAAAGTAACTTTAACTGGATTCTGTACTTTTGCTGCACAAAATAAACCAGAAAAAGTAGGACGTAACCCAAGAACTGGTGAAAGTTTAACAATTCCTGCTAGAGTAGCAGTTAGTGTAAAAGCTGGTTCTAAATTAAAAGATGCTTTAAACTAAGAAAATGAAGAGAGGATTAGAAATATCTTCTCTTTTTTTGTACATAATAAATAAAGAATAAGAAAGGTGATAGCATGAAACAAATTTATTATCATGGAACAATTTTAACAATGGAAAAAGATCTTATCCAAGAAGCAGTATATGTTGTAGATGGTAAAATTAAAGAGGTTGGAAAAGAAGCGGATATTTTAGCAAGAAAAGATTCTGATACAGAACTGATAGATTTACAAAATCGAGTACTATTACCAGGTTTTATTGATGGGCATAGTCATTTATCAGCTGTAGCTTATGACTTATTAATGGTAAATTTAAGACCATCTCCTAGTGGAAATGTAAATTCAGTTGATGATTTAAAATTTGTATTAAAAAATTGGCTAAAAAGTCATAAATTAGATAAGGATCAATGGCTTATAGGAGCTGGATATGATAATACTTGTTTTGCAGGAAATCAAGAAATAACGAAATATGATTTAGATGAGGTATCAACTGAAATTCCAATTGCAATAACACATGTTTCTGGTCATGTTGGCGTTTGTAATTCTCTTGCTTTACAAAAACTAGGATATACTGGTGATTATACGGTTCCTGAAGGTGGGACTGTTGAATGTTTTCTTGGTACGAATGAGCCAACAGGTTTATTAGAGGAAAATGCCTTTTTAGATCCTAGTATTAAAGCGAAAATGAGTATGCCAGATCCTAACAAATTATTACAATCATTGATTGAAGCAGAAAAGTTATATGCTTCTTATGGATATACCAGTGTTCAAGATGGATTTACCGATGAAAGAACTTATCCATTATTAACAAAGGTGGCAAGTGATAACTTATTATTTTTAGATGTTACTTCTTATGTAAGTTTTTCACTACTTGAATCCTTGCAACAAAATGGAATTGATAATTATGGAAATCATTATCATATTGGTGGCGTTAAATTATTCTTAGATGGATCACCACAAGCCAAAACAGCGTGGCTTACAGAACCTTACTATTGTATTCCTGAGGGAAAAGAAAAAGATTATCGTGGCTTTGCTATTTATTCAGACGAAGAAGTATATCAGTATTGTAAAAAATGTTTACAAAATAATATAACATTACATACTCATTGTAATGGGGATGCTGCGATTGATCAGTTATTACGATGTTATCAAAAAGCAAAAGAGGATACTAAAAATTATCAAGATTTAAGACCAGTTATTATTCATGCTCAAACCATTCGTGATGATCAACTAGATAAGATGAAGCAATTAGGAATGCTTGCTAGTTTCTTTGTTGATCATGTTTATTATTGGGGAGATTATCATAAAAAATCAGTATTAGGAAGTACACGAGCAAAAAGAATCTCCCCAATACATTCGGCATTAGAAAAAGGAATTTCCTTTACAATTCATCAAGATAGTCCTGTAATCGCCCCTAATGTTATGTTTAGTATTCATAATGCAGTAAATAGAATGACTAGAAATGGAGAAGTACTTGGTGAAGAACAAAGAATATCTGTACTAGACTCGTTAAAAGCTTTTACAGTTAATGCTGCTTATCAATCATTTGCCGAAGATGAAAAAGGAAGTATTAAAGTAGGAAAACGAGCTGATTTCGTTATTTTAAATCAAAATCCATTAGAAGTAGATAAAAGTAAAATTAAAGATATCGATATAGTGAAAACGATAAAGGATGGGAAAATAGTTTATCAAAATAAGAAATACTTGTCGAAAAATGAATAGTATGCTATAACAATTTTAGGTGATAATATGAATCCAATTGTAAAAGAAGTATTAAAAAAGATAGAATATTATGGATATAAAGCTTATTTAGTGGGTGGATATCCACGAGATTATTATATGGGAAAAGAAAGTACAGACTTTGATATTTGTACAAGTGCACCATTAGAAAAACTGAAAGAATGGTTTGTTGTTGAAAAAACAAATTATGCATCAAGTATTATTATACAAGAAGGCTTAAAATTAGAAATAACGCAGTTTCGAAAAGAATTTGATTATATGAACCATCGTTTTCCTGGACGCATTGAATTTGTTCCAGATTTAATCACGGATTTATTACGAAGAGATTTTATTATCAATACGTTATGCATGAATAAAGAAGGGGATTATATTGATTTATTAAATGCAAGAAAAGATATTGACTCGAAAATTATTCGTTCTGTTGGTGACCCACTCATAAAATTAGAGGAAGATGCTTTAAGAATTCTCCGTGCTATCCGTTTTGCCACTGTTTTAAATTTTACAATTGAAGAAGAATTATCGGCGGCAATGAAAAAGAAAGCTCACCTTGTTTCAAACCTTTCATATTATAGAAAAAGACAAGAGCTAAATCGAATCATTTTAAGTGAAAATCGATTGTATGGATTTCAATTATTAAAAGACTATGGACTAATAGAATTGCTGGAGTTAGAACAAATAGAAAAAGTAACGAATGATATGTCATTTTTAGAAGTATGGAATATGATTGATCCAAATAGAAAATATGAATATACAAAAGAGGAAAAACGAAAATTAAAAGAATTAAATTCATTTTAGCACATACGGTTAAGTAGGTGCTTTTTATGAAAAAAATTCTTTTTATTATCATAATTTTTGGTTATTGTCTTTTTATAAAAAGTAATATTTATAGTCGAACATTAGAGCAAATTACGGTTCAGTTAAATCCGGGTGAAGTAGGAATTACGTTTTTAATTAATGATAATGTAAAGGGAATACTACTACATCATCAAAGTCAAAACGAATTATTAATGATTGAAATTATGGATCAATTTCAATTTCGAAAAGAATTTCCAGTCTTTCATAACCTTTCTTTTAATCATATTTTTGTATTATCAGAATTTGAGAAAAGTAAAATAAAAGGGAAAAATATCCAAGTATTAGATAATGAACTTTTAAATGGCCTTAAATTAAAAAATCGTAATGACATGGTAGAAATAACATTTGAAGAATTAACTTTTTGTATTGTAACTGATGAACATGCTAATTTACAATTTTGTGATTTTATTTATTTAAGTAATTCTGATGTTTATATCCATAGTTCAGAGAAAGCAAAACTAATAATTTATGATACCAGTATATCTAACCAAACAAGATTGAATCATTATAATCAGTGGATTGATACATTGATAATACCGGAAAATAATTATATGACCTTTATTTGGAATCGAGAAGGATATGAAGCGGTTATGATTCCCAAGTAAATTTGACAAATAAAATAAATTACGGTAAAACAAAAATAGAGGTGGTTGTATGAAAAATATTTATATATTAGGAGTGCCAAGAAGTGGAAAGACAACGTTTTCTATTTTGTTAAAAAAAGAATTAGAAGATTATTCCCTTATTTCACTAGATGCAGTAAGAAATGCCTTCCATTATTCTTTACCGGAATTAGAAATGATTAATAGGCAAAGTTATTCAAGAAAGAATATTTTACCAAGATATATCGCTGAATTTGTTCATTGGAATCATGATATTAGTAAGAATGCTTGTATTGTTGAAGGGGGAATTATTAACTTAGATGATATTATTGGTGAAATTCGTAACGATGATATTGTAATTTGTTTTGGACATGGAAATCATTCATTAGAAGAAGTAGTAGAAAAAATTCAAGAATATGATACCAAAGAAGATTATACTTATGGGTGGAGTAAAGAAAAATTAATGAATCATTATTATGATTTATCTGATACGGATCTAGAAAATAAAAAAATATGTTTACAAAAAAAATATTATTATATTGAAACTTTTGAAAATAGAGAGCAAACATTTTCTAAATTATTAAAAGAAATCAAAAAATTATTGTAAATAAGAAAATTGTCGAAAAGAACAAATGTTTTTATTTTATAAAATATGATATAATGTAGTAGGGTGATTCACATGTTAGACAAAGTGATTGAATTATTAAAAGAAAGTAATATTCAAGTACCAAGAATATTATTTACTAGTTATAAAGATATGAAATTAACAGATCAAGAGTTAATTATGATTTGTTATTTGTTAAATACCAATTTAGTATTAAATCCAAAACAAATTAGTCTTGATTTAAAAATAGAGTTACCAGAAGTATTTGAACTAATTAGTAGTTTGGAAGGAAAAGATATTTTAAAAATAGAAACATATCAAAATAAAAATATTCGTGAAGAAGCATTAAATTTTGATGGCTTATATAATAAGTTGGCATTTTTAATTGTTAATGAAAAAAAAGAAGTAGAAGAAAGTACGAATGTATTTGATTTGTTTGAAAAAGAATTTGGTAGAACGTTATCACCAATGGAATATGAAATTATTAATGGCTGGAAAGAAGTTAATTTTAAGGAAGAATTAATTATTGCTGCTTTAAAAGAAGCAATTTATAATGGAGTAAGTAATTTAAGATATATTGATAAAATTTTATATGAATGGAAGAAGAAAGGGATTCAAACAAAAGAGGATGTGGAACGTAACAAGTTAGAATTTAAACAAGCAAAAGAAGTAAAATCAGAGTTATATGACTATGATTGGTTAAATGATAATGAATGATTTTTTCTATGAATATTTAGATGAATTGATTCCTAATCCTCGTTGCGAACTCAATTATACCAAAGATTATGAGTTGTTACTTGCAGTGATGCTTTCTGCACAAACAACAGATGTTAGAGTGAATTCGGTAACAGAGATTTTATTTCAAGAATATCCAACTTTAGAAGATTTTGCACATGCCGATGTAAATGATATTATTCATATTATTAGACCAATCGGAACATATTTTAAAAAAGCAAAAAATGTAATTGAAATTTCTAAAAAAATATTAGAAGTTGGTGGAGTGGTTCCTAATGATCGTGAATACTTGGAACAATTACCAGGTGTGGGAAGAAAAACAGCAAATGTCGTACTAAGTAATATCTATGATGTACCTTGTATTGCTGTAGATACACACGTAGAACGCGTTTCTAAAAGACTTGGCTTTGCTAGGGAAAAAGATGATGTTTTAACAGTAGAAAAAAAATTAACAAAATTAATTCCGGAAGAAAAATTAAACAAGATGCACCACCAGATCTTATTATTTGGTCGATATTACTGTAAGGCAAGAAATCCTTTATGTGATACTTGTAAACTAAAAGAACAATGTAAATATTATAAAAAAAATAATAAAAAAGTTTCAGAAAAATCACTCTGAAACTTTTATAATTTAAAATCATTTAAGATGTCATCATTCATATCTTTTCCATCAAAATAAGTTTTCTCTTTTAAATTACATAATTTTCCAACAATATTAGATGGAAAAGAACGAATGTATTTATTGTAGTCTGTCACAATATCATTGTAATATTTACGTGATGCATAAATTTCTGTTTCTGTTTCCATAAGACTAGTATCAATTTTAACAAAACTTTCACTAGTCATTAAAACAGGATATTTTTCCTTATACGTTTGAAATTCATTAATGGCATCATATAATTGCCTGTCTAGTTCAAAATTTGTTAATTTACGAGAACGTAATTTTACAATCCCCTCAAGTACTTCTCCTTCGATTTCAGCATTTGCCTTAATAATACTAATTGATTTATTTAATAAGTCAAAACGTTTACGTAACGTTGTATCGATACTTGCTTCTGATTCATTTAAGCGAACAACAAAACTTTGAAATCGATTATAAGCAGTAATATACCAAATACTAATTAAACAAATAAAAATACATAAAATTAATAAAATGATAAATAACGTCATACTATCACCTTAATCCATTATAGCAAACTTACTTTAAATGTACAATATACTTCCAAATAAAAAAGGCTAATTAGCCTATAAAAGGTTTTGGACCATATTTAATTGGTTCTGAAAATTTAATATAATCTAAATAAATCATTTGTAATAAATACCAATTTCCTGTAGATGGTTGGCTAATAATAATATGATCAGGTCCTGCTTCTTCTAAAATTCCAGAAAAGACTTGATCACGCCATTCACTAGAATCTGTAAAGGTCATGTAAATATCAACTTGTTTACCTTTATTATCACGTAAAATATTTTCAATAAAAGAACGTTCAGAAGTAGTAAGTGAAGGTGCTAATTGTTGATTAGGGGTAGGAGTACCATTTGCTGTATAAATTGGTGTACCAGGAAATCCTTGTGTCATACCAGGAAACATATTATTTGAATTTTGATTCATTTTTTCACCTCTTAGTAAACTATATGAATCAGAATTAAAAATATACAAATTATCTTGATATCAAGTTTTTATTTTGGTATAATTCCCATGTTGGAGGTAAAAAATGAAAGTACAATTAGGGGTATCAAATCGTCATGTTCATCTTTGTCTAGATGATTATAAACAATTATTTGGTGAAGATAGTGAATTAGAAGTAGTAAAACAACTAGTTCAACCAGAACAATTTGCTAGTTCATCTTTTGTTACAATTAAAACAGCTAAATCTGAATTTTCAAAAGTAAGAGTAATTGGACCACTTCGTAATTATACACAAGTGGAAATATCAAAATCTGACGCGATTAAATTAGGAATTAATCCTCCAGTAAGAGATTCTGGCGATTTACAAAATAGTGAGACAGTAGAAATTATCGGTCCTAAAGGCAGTATTATAAAAGACAATTGTTGTATTTTAGCGAATCGTCATTTACATATTACGCCACAAGATCGTATTCGTTATGGACTTACAGATGTAGAAAAAGTAGTTGTAAAGACATTTGGTGAAAAAAGTGCCATTTTATTTGATGTCTTTATTAAAGAACAAGAATTGTCAGCATTAGAATTACATTTAGATACAGATGATGCGAATGCAAACTTATTAAAAACAGGAGATATCGTAGAAATACTACTAAATAAATAAGAGCGATGATTTTTAAAGTATGTGATAAGTGTAAAGGTACAAATATTAAAACCTTAGTACCAAAATTAAAGGAGATTGATTCCCAAGCACAAATTGATATTCGCTGTCATAATTTATGTGGCATTGGTAGAACAAAGCCATTTGTCATTGTAAACCATATTCCAGTTATTGCAGATACGGAAGAAGAGTTACTAGCAAAAGTAAGAGAAAAAGTAAAGAATGGGTCTTAAAAAATAAGATCTTTTTTTGTCAAATTTAGTAAAAAAATAGATAATTTACTATATTTTATAAGGATTTTCGTCTATAATGATAGTAGGTGAGACTATGGAAGAAAGATTATTAGAGTTCCTAAAAAAAGAAAATAAGGCATATAGTGTTTCTGAATTAGAAGAAGCACTTGGATTAACAACTTTAGATGAATTAAAAGAAATGATGAAAACATTAAATGAAATGGAACGAAATTTAAAAGTATATCATACGAATAAAAATAAATACATGCTCTTTAATAATAGTAATTTAAAAATAGGTCGTATGATTGGAAATAAAAGAGGATTTGGTTTTGTTGATATCGAAGGAGATATTGATGTTTTTGTAGCGCCTACTAATATGAATAATGCGATTCATGGAGATAAAGTAGTTGTAGAAATTACTTCTAAAAAAGGAACGGATTTAGAAGGAAGAATTGTAAAAATTGTTGAACGAAAATTTAAACCAATGGTAGGAGAATTTTTCTTTAAAAAAGGAAAAGGTCATGTTGAATTAGATGAAGATAAAGTAAAAATTGATATTGAAATTGATAGAGAACTATCACTAGGAGCTATGAATGGTCATAAAGTATTAGTAAAAATATTAAATAAATTACAGGGAAATTGTTATAAAGGACAAGTATTAAAGATATTAGGACATAAAAACGATCCTGGTGTTGATATTTTATCAATTGTTAATAAATATGGAATTGAAGAAGAATTCCCTGAAGAAGTAATGGAAGCAGTAGCCAAACTTCCTGATGAAGTAAGGGAAGAAGATAAAGAAGGTAGAAAAGATTTACGTAAGTTAGTAACATTTACGATTGATGGTGATGATGCAAAAGATTTAGATGACGCTATTAGTTATGAAAAATTACCAAATGGAAATCATCATTTATGGGTCCATATTGCTGATGTTAGTTACTATGTAAAAGAAAATTCTGTTATTGATGAAGATGCCATGATGCGAGGAACTAGTGTTTACTTAGCAGACCGTGTTATACCAATGTTACCACATAAATTATCAAATGGTATTTGTTCTTTAAATGGAAATGTGGATCGTTTAGCAGTAACATGTGAAATGGAAATTAATGAAAAAGGAAAAGTTGTTTCTTACGATATTTATCCAAGTATTATTAATTCCAATTTAAGAATGACTTATAAAAATGTTAATCAAATTTTAGATGGAATTAGTGTACCAGAAGGATATGAACCATTTCAGGAAATATTATTACAATGTGAAGAGTTAGCACAAGTACTTAGAAAAGAAAAAATAAGTCGTGGATATATTGATTTTGGAATTGATGAGGCAAAAATTGTTGTCAATGAAAAAGGTGAAGCAATTGACGTTGTAAAAAGAGAACGTGGTAAAGGAGAAAACTTAATTGAAGATTTTATGATTGTGGCAAATGAAACGGTTGCAACACATATTTATTTCTTAGAATTACCATTTGTATACCGTGTTCATGGAGAACCAGATGAAGAAAAAATTCAAAATTTTGTTCGATTTATTCATCAATTAGGGTATAATGTTAGTGGAAAATTAACCGATATTCATCCAAAAACAATGCAAAGAATTTTAAAAGAATTAAGCGATAAAAAAGAATTCCATTTATTATCTAGTTTACTATTAAGAAGTATGCAAAAAGCAGTATATTCGGAACATAATATTGGACATTATGGACTTGCTAGTAAGTACTATACACATTTTACTTCACCAATTCGCCGTTATCCAGATACAACAGTACATAGACTACTTCGTACTTATATCTTTAATAATCGTATGGATAAAGGTACTAAGGATTATTGGGAACATAAGTTACCAGCACTTTGTGAACATGTATCACAAAAAGAACGCGATGCAATTAGTTGTGAACGTGAAGTAGATGATATGAAGAAAGCCGAATATATGATGAAACATATTGGAGAAGAATATGAAGGAATCGTGAGTAGCGTTCTTAATTTTGGAATGTTTGTAGAATTAGATAACTTAGTAGAAGGACTTATTCGACTAGATTCTATTAAAGGAGATCATTACTATTTTGATGAGTCAACATTCTCAATTTGTAGTGAAAATAATAAACGTGGTTATCGTTTAGGTGATAAAGTTAAAATCGTTGTGGTTAATGCAAATAAAGAAGCTAAGACAATTGATTTTGAATTAGTTGATGAGAAAAAGAAAAGTAACGAATAGTTGCTTTTTCTTTTAAAATAAGGCATAATGAGTTTATGAGGTGATAGCGTGATAGAAATTAACAATCGAAAAGCCAAGTTTGATTATGAAATAACAGATACGATAGAAGCTGGAATTGTACTTACTGGAACCGAGATTAAATCAATTCGTAACGGTCATGCACAATTAAAAGATAGTTATGCAATTATTAGAAATAATGAATGTTTCTTATTAAATGCTCATATTAGCATTTATAAAGAAGGCAATCGTTTTAATCATGATGAAACAAGAACTAGAAAGTTATTATTACATAAAAAAGAAATATTAAAATTACATGATAAAATTCGTTTAGAAGGATATACCTTAGTACCGCTAAAATTATATTTTAAGAAAAATCATGCAAAAATATTATTAGGTGTCGCAAAGGGTAAAAAGAATTATGATAAAAGAGAAGTAATAAAAAAACGTGATACTGAACGTGAAATTAGAAAAACACTAAAGAATTATTAGTGGTTGGTATCATTTGGAATTGTCGAAAATAAAATATAGTGATATAATAATATCACATGGGGCTGTCCAGGTTTCGACGGGTATAGGATGGTTTAGATTGCAAGTCGGAGGTACACGTTACGTACAAAACAGAAAATAACTGGAAAAAATAAATTTAATTTTGGTGGAGCATTCGCTCCAACTTTCGCTTAATTAGAATATAGCGACCAAGCTTCCTATTACTTTTTCTTACGGGGTAATAACGAGGCGCAATTTAGTAAGATATATTATCTAGTAGTCTAGATTAGATAACGAACTATATTAGACTTACTATAAAGTGAGTTGTTGGATTCTAACACTTTATAGGAAATTAACAATCCAACTAAACTTGTAGATATTTAAGTTGTTTTATATTCGGACGCGAGTTCGATTCTCGCCAGCTCCACCATTGAGAGAATTACTCACACCTTCGTGTGAGTTTTATATTATAAATATATCCTATATCATTTGTTAATATGGGATTTTTTCATGTTTGAAAGAAAGATTAACAAATGAAAATAAACATAGAACAATTAGAGTTTCCTATCAGTGTTAAGGATAAAATTATTTGAATAAAAACAATGTTATGAAACTGAAAAACATAATTCAATAGATATTAGGAATATAATAAAAGAGACTAATGTGCAAACTATTACTAATAGTTTAAATCAAAAGAAAAAAACTACGATATTTTAAATAATTGTAGTTGTAAAATACTGAATTATGACAACTTAGAAACACACTTGCAAATTGACATAATCAACTAGCGCGTGTTTTATACATATTAGTCGTTTATTATATATTCCCAACCAGGTTGCCATGATTTTGTTTTACGCCAATCTTGGTCAATAGCTTCCTCCCAAGTTTTTCCTTGCGTTAAAACTTGAAAAGCAAGTTGAGGCGCTTTGTGAGCAACGATTGCAATATGTTTACCACTATAATTTTTTAAAAGATAAGCAATAAAATTTCTAATTCTCTTTTCAACATCTAGCATACATTCTCCATTTGGAAATTTTTCTGTGATATGTTCTTCATATTTTACTAAGATACTATCTTGTCCATTGAAATCACCATAGTTGCATTCTCTTAATCTTTCATCTTGAATAATTTCTTTTACACCATCAAAAGTATATTTAGCTGAATCAATTGCTCGTTGTAAATCAGAACAGAATACAACATCAAATTGATTGATATCTACTTGTTCTTTTAAAAGGATACTTTGATCTATTCCTTTTTGTGATAATTTTCCCGGTAACCATCCGGTAGATTTGTGTTCTAAATTATCTGTAGTTGTTCCATGTACAAAATAAGTTATTGTAATTGACATTATAAATTCCTCCCCTAATCAATTATATTTTACCATAAAGTTATATTTGATTCCATTATTTTAAATCAATACACAATTTAAAATAGTTTATTAACCATTTTTTTCTATAAAAATACTATCAATATTAAAATTACCAATTTCTTTTGAAAGAGACTTTATATTTTTTTGATTTTATTAATGTCGACTATAATATCATCTCACAATTAACTAAATTATATTATATTTGAAATAAAGAAACCATGTGGCCATTAATTTATATTAAGTTTTATCATATAATTTATTTAACGAGTGAGGGATATTTTTTTAATAAAAGATTTAAAACCCTCTTATCAATCGCACCAGATTGATAGGAAACTCGAACTTTTCGAGTAGTAATAAATATTAACTAGAAGTATCGTCTAGTTTTTTTGTTATTATAAGGAAAGTGAGGAGTTTTAATGAAGGAAGTAAAAATATTAGAAGTTGAAAAGGAAGCTTTGAAAAAAATTGATATGATATGTAGATTTGCTTGTTGTAAGCACACTATTAAACAAGGAAGCAAGATAGTAAAAATAATATACAATTAATTAAATATAATATGAAGTATAAAGAAAAGTTTTATGAAATTACTAAAGAATATCGAAAAGAACACGAAGAAAAAATGAAAACTATTAGGCAAGATAGATATAAAACTTTTAATCAGATGGTAGATAATTAAAAAAGTTGTGTGGCAGACGAAATGATATTTACAAGTGACCAAGAATTTTTTAAAGATATGACAAAAGATGAAATATTAAAATGGGCTAATGGATGTATGGATTTTGTTTATAAAGATTTAGGCTATACTAAAGAACAAATATTACATTCAGTACTACATTTAGATGAAAAAACACCACATATTCATTGTGTAGTAGTACCTTTTGTTAAAAAGTTTGATAAAAGAGTTAATAAAGAAAGATATTCTATTTCTAAAAGAGATTATATTAAAGACCAAAATTATTTAAGTATATTATAAGATAAATATTGCTTTAGATTAAATAATTTAGGTTTTAAATTGGAACGTGGAGAAAAAGCTACAGTAATTAATGTGCCAAAAGATATTGATAAAACACATCCTTATACTGCTACGAAAGTAATTAAGAAGATAAAAGAAACATTGGAATTATCCCTTGGTCTAACTCATAAATTTACTTCAAAGAAATTTCAAGATATATGTAAAAGAAAAGGCATAAAAAATAATCAAGATTATTGTTATCAATTTCCTTATTCAAAAACCAAAATTTATAAATATAGTGATATAACTATTGAATATATTAGTCAAGCTTACATCGAAGAATTTAAAAAATAAAAAATTGTGAATAATTAATAATTATATGCTATAATATATATGTAGATGGGATACTTGTGAAGGAATAACGATGTGTTGGCATAGCTAGTAAGCATACTTTGTATGTGAGCATTCATCTCGCCTGGGGTACCCATCATTTTTTGTGAAATTTAACTTTTTATTAAATAAAAGTTGTATTTAACTATTTAAGTAATATAAAAATAAAGATAATTTGGAATTATAAAAAAATGTGTTATAATATTCAATCAAAGAGGTGGTTTCTATGAGAAAAGAACCTACTGATAATTATATCAATTTTGCACTATTAGGAAATAATATATATGATATAACTTTTATGAATTATTTATTTGAATCACAAAATGTTAATTCTTATTTTTGCAACAAATATAAAATATGTGATGAAGAAAAAGAAAATATATTAAAGAATATTGCGTATTATTTTGGCACAAGAGGTCCCATGTTAATTGATGATAAGGGACTAAGGAAAATATTTGATGATAATGAGATACCTAAAATATCTATGTTGCCCAATTTATCTTCAGAAGATATAATTAATCAAATTAATATTTGTTTAAAAAGCGATGCAGTTTATGTTTGTAATTCAAATGGTAAATTAGATAAATATACGATGTTTATATTAGGATATTTAATGGCGATGGAACAAGAAATTTTCTTTTGGAATGATATAGATGAATCAGAGTGGTTAATGTCGTGTATTTCTAAAAAGAATAACAATGGTTATAAAGAAGTTGTACAATTCCCTTTAGAAATAATCAGAACTTTTGCTTATCCATATTTATTTAAAAAACAAAAATTAGAATTGCAACCAGGAATATATGGTGAAGTAATAGTTGATGATAAAGGAAATATAGGTGTAGATAGAAACATAGAATTTAATTTGCAAGTGGAAAATCAAGAAAATGAAGAAAATACAATTTCATTGTTAGGTAGTTTAAAAAAACAATTAATATCTATTAAAGAAAAAGCTTTGCAATTAGAAGAAACTGGATATAAGGTTTTAGCTCCTAAATTATCAAATGTTAAAACCAATGAAAATGGATTTATAATTTTTGAGGATGATGTTAGTGATAATCCTATTGCAATAGAGTCAAATTTTATTGAAAATTGTTTAAAATCTGAAGGTATTATTGTTTGTGATAAAGATGGTTATGTAGGAAATACTGTTATGTTTGAAATTGGATATTTACTAGCAAAAAAGAGAAATATAGAGTTTATTGAAGAACCTAACGAACTTTGGTTAAGAGAGGTTGTAGATTATTTTTTTAAGTTAAATGATAAATCGCAATTATCTAAATACAGATAGAATCGTTGTAAAATTTTACCATTTGAATATTAGTCAATGATGTGAAACAAAAAAATATAGAAAATAGCTTAGTCTTAACTGAGTTATTTTTTATATATGTAATAATTTATTTTTCATTTCTATGGCTACGTTCAACTTTACCATTATGTCTAGGAGTTCTAGGTC
>CALVJW010000009.1 GCA_944332435.1 uncultured Bacilli bacterium
TGCTTTGCTTTTTTAATTGCTTCTTCCAATTTTCCAAAGTCTACTCCTTCTAAATTTCTTGCATACTCTGAAATATCGTTTAATCTTTCACTTTCAGCTAAATCTTTTTTTCCCCAATCAGACATAAATTTCACCTTCCCTAACAATTATTCTAACACCTAATAATATTGTCGTCAAGCCGATAGTAAAAGGATTGGGCTGTACCATCAACTATGCTTGGTAAAAGAAGCAAGAAATAAGTACAATATAGTTCTACTTCTTATATATATTTCTAACAAGTCAAATTAAAATTTAACTTAATAGTTTATCATTTATACTAGTATCATTCTAAAATTGGGTAATCCATCTTTAAATACTGATTAAAAAAACTTATCTTGTTTTTTGTTGTTCTTCTAAGTCCATATCTTCAGACAAATATAAATCATTAAGTCTTCCATCTAACCATGTTTTTCCAATTGCATCTTTCAATTTTACCTAAATCTGTTATTTTTCTCCAATTAAGTGTCATAACACTACTTTTAATTCATTGAAACATAAAAGATATTTAAATATATCATCAAATAAAAATTGGCAAGATATTATTCAGTTTTAAAACTCCTTCTAGTTCTCATTTAAGTTTTTTATAAATCAAATAAACAGGTAGACGAAAAATTTCTACCTGTTTATTATCCTTTTTAATGATTGAGAACTTTTTAATTTTAATAATTTTCTAAGCGATTGCCATAATCTCAACTTGATAAGAACCAGCTGGACTATCTACTGT
This sequence comes from uncultured Bacilli bacterium, assembly GCA_944332435.1. Classification (GTDB taxonomy): domain Bacteria; phylum Bacillota_I; class Bacilli_A; order RF39; family UBA660; genus MGBC107952. The sequence goes on from CALVJW010000009.1 coordinate 764, forward strand.
CACAACATCTCCTACTTTTGCATTCATAATTGCACTAGCAATTGGTGATTCATTTGATATTTTATTTTCAAATGGATCTGCCTCTGTACTTCCTACAATAGAGTATTTTTCTTCTTCGCCATCTTCCACATATTTAATTGTTACTTCTGTTCCTAATGACACTTTATCTGTTGCACCTTTTTCTAACAATACAACATTTTCTAACATTTTCTCTATTTCAACAATACGTCCTTCTACCATTGCTTGTTCATTACGAGCTGCATCATATTCAGCATTTTCACTTAAGTCTCCTAGTGCTCTTGCCTCTTTTAACGATTCAATTACAGCTGGTCTCTTTACTAATTTTAAATCATCTAATTCTTTTTTTAATTCATTTAACCCTTCAATAGTTAAATATACTTCTTTTGACATATTTATTCACCTCAATTAATCATTTTTTTGTTAAGCCTCCCAAATGATACTACAAATTAGAAACTTTGTCAAATGTTTTTTCGCATCATCGATAATTTTGTTACTTCTTTTGGAACTTTTACTTTTACAACCTGTAATGGATGGTTTACTACTTCAATTTTTTGATTTTCTTCATCTAATATTTCAGTAATTTTAAACGAGAATGTTTCCTTTTCTGGACCAAAAATTTCAACTTGATCTCCTAGTTTAAAATAATTTCTTTCTTCAATCGTTGCATACCCTGTTTCATCATCATAATCAATAATAACACCTAAGAAATCTTGATTTGACAACTCTATTCTACCATTATAATATTGTGCTTCTACTCCATAAGAACCATTAAAAAATTGGACAGTTGATTCTCTATTAGCACAATTAGTTAAAATCTGCTCATATCTTTCTTGATATTGATAGTGTTCTTTATCTTTGAAGTAACTATCAATTACTTTTCGATATACACTTACAATTGTTGCAATATAATAAATAGAGCGCATTCTACCTTCAATTTTAAAAGAATCAATTCCAAGCTCTATCATCTTTGGAAGCACTTTTAGCATTGATAAATCTTTCGTACAAAAGGTAAATGGTTTTTCTCCTTCTAACTTTTCATCGTCACCATATAAATCAAAATCCCATCGACAAATTTGACTACAACCACCACGATTAGAATCCCTTGCAGTTAAAAAATTAGATAACACACAGCGTCCACTATAAGATGCACACATTGCACCATGAATAAAACATTCTAATTCAATTGCAACATGATTTTTAATATCCGCAATATCCGCTTCTGATGCTTCCCTAGCTATAACAACTCTAGTTACTCCTAACGCTTTCCATAACTTGACTGCTTCATAATTTAACGTAGATTGTTGTGTTGATAAATGCACTTCTAATCCCACTTTATGTGCAACAGGAATAATAGCTGGATCACTAATAATAATGGCATCAACTTGACACTCTTTTAAATGTTTTAAATAGGTTTCTAATGCTTCTAATTCTTTATTATGCATAACAATGTTTACTGTTACATAGACTTTTTTCCCTTTTTCATGAGCAAACAAAACGCCTTCTTTTATTTCTTCTAAAGAAAAATTATTCGCATTTGCTCTTAGTCCAAACATAGGGCCACCTAAATAAACAGCATCTGCCCCATATAAAATTGCAATTTTTAAACGTTCTAAATCACCGGCTGGTGCTAATAACTCTGGTTTATTTTTCATACTTCTTCACCCTAAATACAGTTTCTTTATAGAAAAATCCTTTATCAGTTGGTTTTTCTAATAATAAATTTATCTCTTCTTCTAACACTGGTGCTGTTTTTTCATTGGCTTCATGAAAATTTTTTAATATCTTTACCATATCATCCATTTCAATCATAAAACTAGTAATTAGTCCATAATCAATACTCGCTTCTTTTAATACAATACTTTCTGTAAGACCATTTAATATCGATGCAGAATAAACTTCTGTACCATATTTATGGTCGATAATAGGATATGTATTTCCTTCTTTTTTTATGAAATAAGTTGTATTTTTTTTTGAAAGTTGAAACTTTTCTAAATAATTTTTTACTAAATGTCTTTTTGATACAAACATTGGTAAATAGCCAAAAATTGGTACAATTAATTTCATGGTAGTATGCTTTCTAATTTCTAATATTTCATCTAATGTAATTTCTCCTGATAGTAAAGCCATGTCAACACCTTGTTTTTGCCAAAAATTACAAGTATCATAATTTGTTGTTAAATGTTCCTGACTCCATATTAATGGAAATGGTATCATTCCTTCTTGTTTTAATGTTACTAAAGCAATATCGTAATAAAAAATACCATCAATTTCTAATGTTTTTAATGCTTCAAGAAGTTGTTTTAAACCTTCTAGTTCTTCATGATGAAAATTTTTATTAAGGGAAACAAAAACTTCTTTCTTTTTTGCCTTTAATTTTATCACCAACTCTTTTAATTCATCTAATGATATGTAATATGGGAAATTAACACTATAATCTTGAATTCCAAAAAGAAACGCATCACATAAATCCCAAACTTTTTCAACCATTTCTTTTTTATTTACTACCATCATATATTTCATCGTATCACTTCCATTCCTATTCATTATAACAAAATTTTAAAATATTACAACTATAAAAAAAACCAAGAAAACTTGATCTTTATTTTTTAATTTTTATAAAAGTATCTGGTTCTAATACTCGATATTTAGCTTGTTGTCTCATATATGTTTTCGCAATCTCTGGCATTTTCTCTATTTTTAATACAACAGAGCTTTTTTCTTCAATTTGTATTCCAGTATCGTTTGGATCGGCTAATTTAGGATTATCAGATGGAGCTGTAAAAATATCAATTTTTACACCATTAGTTGCACTACAATATCCTTTTTCTTTTTCCGTTTTTGGGGCATATACTCCATCAGAAGTAGTAGACCAATCCATACAAGCACCACAACTATCTAATACAATAGCTTGGTATTCCTTGGAACCATTTTCTGTAGTCACTTTTAATTTAAATGTATCATCATAATCATAATATGAGATTTTATCATTTTCTTCATATGTATATTGTCCAATTAAATGATTCGTAGCTGTTGCGACAACAAGGTAATCAGTTCCTTCTTCTCCATATACTTTTCCATTTAATTTTGACTTTGTTCCGCCTTTCCACATTGCAAACCCATTTTCATCAAAATACATACTTCCCTCTTCCAAATAAGGTGCGACAAGACCAACACTACCACCTAAGCGTTTTTCACTATCGTCTGGTGTATAATGATATGTAGTAAGACGTACTTTCTTTTCTGTTCTTTCTATTTCTTGTTGTAAAGAACCATCTACAATAGCTTGCTCAATCATTACTTGTAACCCGTTTTCAATATCATCTTGTTCCAATAAATTTTTCATATTCATTTTTGTATATGCCTCCAAGTCATCAACATCAACTTGATATAAATCAGCAAGATATGCAAGATAATTATGATACTCTACTTCCCCAGGTATAAATGACAACTGAGCTATATCATTATTAATTGTATTATTTTCTACTTGATTCGTTTCTAGGCTTTGTATTTCTGGATCTACAATATTTGTTGGAAGCCAAGTTGAATCAATCGATACTGCTATTCCTAACATTCCTGTAACAAATATTTTTTTACCATTTAAAATTCTTAAATGCTTAACCACTGTTCCTTTCATATAAAACTCCCCTTCCTTTTTACACAATTTTTATAGTATACCATTTTAAAATAGAAAAAGTCAAGGAAAATGTCACAAATACACAAAAAAAGTGTTATAAAAACACAAAAAAAAGAGACCAATTTAATCTTGACTCTTTTTTCGACTAATACCAATTCCATCACCAATTGGTAAAAATGTAGTTGTAAATTCTTTATTTTCTTCTAAAAAAGTAATATATGCATTAATTTTTCTAACAAGTTGTCTTACATTTCTACTTTCTATTTTTTCTTTTGTATGGACAAGCCCATGAAATTCTAAATTATCAGAAATAATTGTTCCTTCTTCTTTTAAATTCTTTTTAAATTTTTCAAAAAATTTAATATATTGACTTTTTGCTGCATCAATAAAAATTAAGTCATATTGTTCTGCCAATTCTACATCAAAAGCATCAGCATATAAAATCGTAATTTGCTGTTCTACTCCAAATTCACGTATATTTTGACAAGCTAGTTTGTATCTTTCTTGATCACGTTCAATCGTTGTAACATGAATTTTTGGATCAACCAGTGCCATTTTAATTGCAGAATATCCAATTGCACTCCCAATTTCCAGTATTGTTTTAACCTGGTTCTTTTTTATGTAATCTGTTAAATAAGCAATACCATCTGGTAGCATAATTGGAATATTATATTTTTTTGCATATTCTTCTAAATCTTCTATTCGAACTCGTACCATAATCCCTCACTACGTAATTGTTCGATGATAGCATTATGTTCAGCATCAGTTTTTGTAAAATAAACTTTTCTGTTCTTATCAGCAACAAAATATAAATAATCGCTTGGTGCTGGATGAATTGCTGTTTTAATGGCACTAATACCTGGATTACAAATTGGCCCTACTGGTAATTTTCCTGCCATACTAGCACTTCTCGTGTTATAAGCATTGGCATCATTAATTTCTGACATATATAAATCTCTTTCCCCAACATTGACTTTTGCCGCATAATAAGTTGTAACATCACTACCAAGACTCATATTAGCATCTAAACGGTTATAGAATACCCGAGCCACTTGTTCCCGGTCACTCTCAGAAATAGCTTCTATTTCACTCATTGACGCTACTGTCATAATTTGATGTACGGTATAACTTGACTTACTAAATTCATTTTTATAAGGTTCTAATTGTCGTTCTGTTTCATCTAACATTACTTTTACAATTTCTTCAATACTAGCCCCTTTATCAAATTCATATGTGTTTGGATATAAATAACCTTCTAATGGATAATAAATTTGCGAATTTTTTATTTCATCGGTTAAAAACCAATAGTTTTGAATTAATTGATCAAGATACTCTGGATTACTCATAAACGTAATTACTTCTTCACTAGAATACGTTGTATTATCTGCGATAATTTTCGCAACTTGTCGCATATTCAATCCTTCTTTAAATGTTAATCGCATAACATTCGTATTTTGTGGCGATTTTCCCAATTCTTCCACAATTTGTTTTAATGACATACTTTTTCTTAAATAATGATTTCCTGCCTTTAACGTTTCTTTTGGAGGATGTAACTTAATATGTATTTTATATCCTAAAGAAGAACGAATTAGTCCTTGATCTTCTAAAAAATCAGCAATAGAGGAATAAGTATCCCCTGCTTCCATGATAACAAGATAATTTTTACTATCTTTTTTATTAACAGGACTCATTAACAACTGAAACACCAAACAACAAACAAGAATAATAGCAAGGAAGATTAAAATTCCTACTAATATTTTTCCATTACGATTTAGTTTTATTTTTTTCTTTTTCATACACTAAAAGGCGAGCTATTATTGCTCGTCAGTTGCTTGTCCTTCTTCTCTTGCTTGTGCTTGAATTTCATCTAAAATAGTTTCAATAATTTTCCATTCTTTTTCTGTTTCAATTGGTTCTAGTACAGTTGGTTCTTGATCTGGTTGATAAATAGAAGCATATACTTTTACATTTCCTTCTTCATCTGTTGTATTATCTGTATAAACCATATAATTTTTATTTGTTTCCTCTGATTCAAATGTAAATAATACTTCACACTCTACATCTTTTCCATTATTATCTTTTACTTTAAATGTCATTCTTTCGTCACTCATCATAAATTCTCTTTTCCTTTCATTTTATCTAAATATGTTTGTAAAATGATGTTGGCTGCCAAACTATCCACTTTTTCTTTTCTTTTCTTTCGAGACATATCCCCTGCAATCATATACTGATGGGCTGAAACAGTTGACAATCGTTCATCTTGTAAAATTACTTCCATATTTAAATATTCCTGTAATTTTTTTTGAAACTCGATAGTTGCTTCACCACGAGGTCCAATTGTATTATTCATATTTTTAGGGAATCCCAATACGATTTTACCAACTTGAAATTCTTCAGTGATTGCTTTAATTTGAGGAAGTAAACTATCATAATCTTCTTCTGAAAAACGAATTGTTTTTAATGTCGTTGCAATCGTTGCTGTCGTATCAGAAAGTGATAATCCTAACGTTCTCGTTCCTAAGTCTAGTCCCAAATAACGCATTTCTATCACCTACCCTATACAATACAATTTTATTGTAACATGAACCTAGTATTTTCGCAACATCTAAATCAAAAAAAGGCAGATGATTTATCTGCTTTTTTTCTAACGAGGTAATTGAAAATTTTTTTTCTTTTTTTGTTTTGAACATTCAATAACAGATTCACAATTTGGATATAACTCATATAATTGTTCTTTTTGTACTTGTTTTAATGCCGCTTCTATCTCATTTAATTCTTTTCGAATATGAAAACGTTCTTCTAATATTTGATCCACTTCATTATCATAATCTATTGAAGAATCATCATCATCATAAAATAAATCAACCATACAATTTGAAGCGCTTACCTCTAAATATTTGTATCTTGATTGTAATTGTCGCATTTTTGTCTTTAATATTAATTCTGCTATTTGTAATTTTGTTATATAGCGATATTCCATTTTATTGTTCCTCCAATATTGCTTTAATTCTTCTTACCCCAGCACTGCTTGATTCTTCTTTTTTTATTTTGAAATGTCCAAGTTCTTTTGTATTTTCAACATGTGGTCCACCACAAATTTCTAAAGAAACATCATCAATTTTATAAACAGTAACAACATCTCCATAACGCTCAATAAATTGTGCTTCTGCTCCCATTTTAACAGCTTCTTCTTTCTTCACGTCAAAATGTTCTACTGGAATACTTGCTTGAATCCACTCATTTACTTGATTTTCTAACATGCTTTTTTCTTCATCTGTTAATTTATGATCACATGGAAAATCAAAACGCATTCTTTCATCCGTAATATTACTTCCTTTTTGATAACTATCCGGATTAATTAATTTTTTAATTGCTGCATTTAATAAATGGGTTGCAGTATGATATTTAATATTCATATCTGAGTCACTAGCAAGACCACCTTTAAATTTTCCAGTACTTCCAGCACGTGATTTTTCTTGATGCTCTTTAAATTTTTCTTCAAATCCAGCTACATCAACCGCAATATTTTTTTCACTTGCAAGTTCTACTGTTAATTCAATAGGAAATCCATATGTATCATATAAATGGAATGCTTCAACCCCATCAATTTTTGTACATCCTTCTTTTTGAATTAGCTTATCAAATTCTCTTAATCCTTTATCTAGTGTACGACCAAATTTTTTCTTTTCAGTTGCTAATACTTCCATAATATGTTTTTCATTACGTTCTAACTCTGGATAATATTTTTTATATTTATTAATATAATTACGTGCGATTTCTAAATCAAAATCACTATTTAAATCAATCCCAATTTTTTTAGCATGACGAATCATACGACGAATTAATCTTCTTAAAATATAGCCACGATCTGTATTAGATGGCCAAAGAATTGCATCATCTCCACTAATCATTACGATTGCACGTAAATGGTCAGCAATAATACGCATACTTGTTTGATTTTCTTCATATTTTTTGCTTGATACTTTTTCAATATATTCAATAATATCTTTTAATAAAGAAGTTTGATAATTATCGCTCGTACCTTCCAATACAGCAGTAATTCTTTCTACTCCCATACCAGTATCCACATTTTTTTGTGCAAGTTCAGTAATCATACCATCACTTGCTTTATGATATTGCATAAACACGTTATTCCAAATTTCTACCCAACGTTCATCTTTAGGATCATATAATTCTGGCGCTTCTTCTAATCCTGTCCAATAAAAAATTTCCGTATCTGGTCCACAAGGTCCACTATCCCCAGCAATCCAAAAATTATCTTCTACACCTAATCTAGCAATTCTCTCTTCTTTTATCCCCATTTGTTTCCATAATTCAATGCTTTCTGTATCCGCAGGAATATCTGCATTTCCTTCAAATACAGTTACTGCTAATCTAGATACTGGGATTTTTAAAACAGTTGTTAAAAATTCAAAACTCCACGCAATCGATTCTTTTTTAAAGTAATCTCCTAAACTCCAATTTCCTAACATTTCAAAAAAAGTATGATGTGTATTATCTCCAATTGCATCTAAGTCTGTACAACGTAAACATTTTTGTACATCTACTAATCTTGTTCCTTCTGGATGCTTTTCTCCCATTAAATAAGGAATGAGTGGTTGCATACCAGCCGTATTAAATAAACAACTTGGATCGTTTTCTGGTATAATTGGTGCACTTTTAATAAATGCATGTCCCTTACTTTTGAAAAATTCAATATATAAATCTTTAATATTCATCTTATCCCTCCAACAAACTAATTACCTTTTCCTTTAATTGTTCAATTGTCCCATCATTAATAATAATCGCATCATAATACTGATTATTTACTAATCCATGTTCTGTACTATGATTTCCTAAATCTCCAAGTGAATCTTGAAAGTTTGGTCTTTCTACTTTTATCGTATAAACTTTTGGAAAAGCTTTTTGAATCGACTCCACTTCATGATCAAATCGGGCATCACTAAGCGTTATTATATCATAAAAATAAGAAAAAACTTTAATATCTTCAATAATTCTTCGTACAAAAAGATCATTATCTATTTCTTTTCTAATTAAATCCGTCCCTAAATATTGTAAAAAGGCTCGTGGTTTTGTCTCTTCTCTTCCATCCCAATCGGTTACTAATCGTGCATATTCTTTAATATAATAAGCAAAATCAACATCAATTGTTTTCTTACCACGTTCTTTATAATAATCACCAATGATTTTAGCAATCGTATCTTTCCCTTGTCGGGCTTTCCCCGCAATCACAAATATTTTAGGGTTTCTTTGTTCTATTTTCATACTTATTCCTTTCATATCAAAACCGCGATTTTATAAAAAGGGAAAACCGCGGTATTTACTGCAAGTTATCTAATCATTAACCGTAATTGTTTTCTCAGTTTTCTTTTCTTCGTCCTTAAATCCAAAGATTTCATATTTTCGATCATAAAATAATATAATTGCTTTAATAGAACCAATAATTGGTGTAGATACTACCATCCCGATTATTCCCCAGAAATGACCAAATACAAGCAATCCGGTAATAATTGTAACTGGATGTAACTTTGTTGTTTTACTCATAATATATGGTTGGAAGAAGTTTCCTTCAATAAATTGAATAACTACAATCAATAATAATGTTAAAATACCAGTCGTAGTACCTTGTGAAAATCCCACAATCACAGCAGGAAATCCACCAATATATGGTCCTGCATAAGGAATAACATTGGTTACTCCACAAAATAATCCAAATAATAATGGTGCTTTTAAACCGATTAATCCTAAACCAATAGATGATACAATAAAAATAATAGTAGAATCTAGGCAAGCACCTTGTACATAGCGAATCATAGACGAATTTACTAATTCTGCTAATTCATGTGTACTTGTTTGTAATCGTTTTGGTAAAAAACCAATTAAAGTATCCCCAACTCCGTCAAATGTAAGTAATAAATAAAATCCAATAATAAGACCGATTACAATTGCTCCGATACCAGAAAATAATGTTTTCACAAAAGAGATGGTCATTGTCGGTAAAGACTCTGTTAAACCATTTCCAAAACTCTTTAAAGAAGCTGAAACATTATTTTGAACCATATTAACATCAATATATTCAATATTATCAAATTGATATAATAAATCTTCAAGCCAACCACTAACAGAATCTACTACACTTGGAATTGAATGTGCGAAGTCATTGACTTGTGCAATTAACAATGGAATTAAAGCATTTAATAAAATCGAAATAACACCAATAATTAAAGCATATGTTATCGTTGTCCCAATACTACGACGAATTCCTTTTTTCTGCATCCAAGTAACAAAAGGATTAAATAGCCATGCGATTAATAATCCAATAAATAACGGAGATAAAACTTTTAAAATCGTCAGCAAAAAGTTTTTAACTTCCCACTCTTTTAATATCATTGTAACTCCTACTACTACGGCAATAATAATAAAGAAATAGGATACCTTTAAAATCTTTTTTAATAGTGACATAACATCATTTAATGTTTTTACATCTACTTCTTTATCACTTATCTTTCTTCTAAACATACCTTCACCTCATAATCACATTATAACATTATTAAAATTTGATGTAAATAAAAGGATAACATCATTTCGACTTTACATTCGACAAAAGGAGAGATTTTTTTCTATAGGTGCGTATTATAATTTTGTGCTATAATAGAACTGGTGATGCTATGAAAATAAACCTGAAACATAAAAATACTTCAAAAAATATTGAAGCTTATGGAAAAATAGTCGACTTAGCTGATAATGAACAAATGTCTACTGTTATGAAAGAAAAAGAGAAAAAAGAAATCATCAAAAAGATGACGAAAAGACAGTATTTTTGGATTATCATCTTACTCATATCTCTCCTCATTTTGTCATTTGCTGGATTTAAAATACTAAGCTGGGAACAAGACAATAAAAAAACAAGTAAGCAAATTGAAGAAATTGATAAAACAATAAATGTGGAAGAAATTCCTGCCTCTAATAAAGATACTTTAGTAAATGAGCCAAAAAAAGACGATAAAAATAATGATTATTGGAACTACATTAAGTTACCATTAATTAATGTCAATTTTAATGATTTACTTAATAAAAACCCTGATACCGTTGCTTTCTTAAAAGTCAATGGAACAAATATTAATTATCCTGTTGTACAAACAAATGATAACAAATTTTACTTAACGCATTCATTTGATAAAACATATAATGAAGCTGGATGGGTATTTATGGATTATCGTAATGATATCAATCAATTAAGTGATAATACCATTATATATGCACATGGTAGATGGGATACGACAATGTTTGGATCATTAAAAAATGTTTTTAAAAATAACTGGTACCAAAATACAGATAATTATGTGGTACACCTATCGACACCAACATATAATAGTTTATGGCAAGTATTTTCTGTTTACACAATACCAACAGAGACCTATTATATTACAAGTAACTTCGGAACAGATGAATCCTATCAAAAATTCTTAACAACAATTCAAAACCGTAGTCAATACTCATTTAATGCAAATGTAAATACCAATGATAAGATTCTTACCTTATCAACTTGTCTAAATAATAAAGAAAAAGTTGTATTGCATGCAAAATTAATTAAATTACAATATAAGTAATATTTATAAAAGATTGTAAATTTTTTTACAATTCTTTTTTATTATAATAAAAAATGTTTCTATTCATTAATTCCTTTTTATTAACCACCATATCTTAATATTAGATTTGGAGTTGCTATCCAAATCAATATTCAAAATATAGAAAGGAGAATATATGGCAAATAAACCGTTTGAATGTTCAACTGAAGGATTACAAATAGCTGGTAACCCGTCAAAACTATATAATATTGACTTAGCAACAGGGCAATTAACAGAGCGTGGGGAAATTACTCCGGCATCTGTTTACAATGCAGCTGGTTTTAATATTAAAGACAATAATGTTTATGCAATGCGTGGAAATACTATGCTTATTATCAACAATGATCAAACAATTGAAATTCTACCAATAATTCCCAATTTACCAGATCAATCTTATATTGCAGGTGACATAAACTTAGATGGACTATACTATATTTACTCACTATCTACACCACAAATCATATATATTGTTGACGTCGATCCACAATCACCAACCTATTTAAAACTAGTTGACCCAGTTACTAGATTAGAACAAACGAATTCACCCTTTGGAATTCCTACTACAACCGCATTTTACGCAGATTGGGCCTTCAGTCCAATCGACAATAATTTATATGCAGCAATTAGTAATACCAACACAGTTGCACGTATTAATCCATTAACAGGAGAACAAACAATTCTAACAACAACAGGATTACCTAATCCTAGTGAACTTCCTGCATATGGAGCCGCATTTGCAGATAGCTCAGGAGCAATTTATTTTATTAATAATAATACAGGAAATATATATCGTACCGTTATCAATGGAAACAATGCGACTGCTAATTTATTTTCTATTGCCGAACCAGCCACTGCAAATGATGGGGCAAGATGTGCATTAGCACCAATTAATGCTCTTACAATTGAAAAAATAGTAGACAAAGTTGTAGCCAAACCTAACGATATTCTTACTTATACAATCATCGTAAAAAACATCTCATTATTAACTTTAACAAATGTTATAATTACAGATGTAGTTCCTAACAATACTACAATAATTACAGACTCAATAAAACTAAATGGTACTTCTATTACTGGTAATATCAATACTGGAATTAATATCGATAGTTTAGTTTCCAATCAAGTAGCAACGCTTACTTTCCAAGTATTAGTAAATAGTAATATTCCTACACCAACAACGATTATTAATACTGCATCCGTAACTTTTGATTCTAGTGATACTACAAATAGTAATCCAGTTGAAACATTAGTCACTAGTGATGAATGTCAACCATTAAACGATATTATAACAAGTGTCGCCTTAGAACAAACTGCTCTTTCACATATTTTAAATGCCAAAGGAGAAAAAATTCAAAAAGCCCAAAAACTAAATTTAGAAAATAATGATTTAATCAACATCAACAAATCTGTAGAATCCATGATTAATACAATTACAAAATTAGAATTAATATTACAGAACAAATTAAAGCTATATCAAAAAAATAAATAAGATAAACACATATTCATTATTAATATATCATCATATGATATATTGTAAATTACATTAGAAAGGAGAAAAAATATGGGAATGCCTATTATAACACCTGGGGAAGGTAAACGTTGCCAAGCAATTTCCGATATCATTACCAGTGTTGCCTTAGAACAAACTGCCCTATCACACATTTTAAACGCCGAAGGAGAAAAAATTCAAAAAATTGTAGCCGTTGCCGACAATGTTGACGATATGCTTGAAGTAAATAAATCTGTAGAATCCATGGTTAATACGATTACTAAATTAGAATTTATATTACATAATAAACTTGAATTATTTAAAGATTGTATTTGTACAGAATGCTTATAATCTAATGTTTTTCTAACATTATTAATCACAATTATTTATTAGTCCTAATTCATATTTTATTGAATTAAGACTTTATTTATTACAATAGAAAATGTAACAATATCGTCAATTTTACATATCATACAGTATGGTGATGATATGAAAATTTTAAAAACAATACCTTTAAAAAATTTAACAGTATATACAAACGGCTTTTATAAAAATAATCATTTTTTATTTCAACAAACATGTAACAAATTAATAGATCAATACGATTGTAAATTTGATAAAATAAATCAATTTGTTTTATCAAACTTATATTTAACAATTTCGCCAATTAAAAATAAGTTCTATGCCAGTAAAAAAAATGATTTCTGTAATATTTATATTTTAGATTGTAATTACAACGAAATTGATGTAATCTCATTAAAAAAAGTTCCAACTTGTTATTTAGGAGATATCATCTCAATTGCAATAAATCAAAAAGATAATAAAATCCTATTAGCAACAAAAACAAAAGTTTACTCTATTACACTAAATGGCTACTTTATACGAGATGAGTTAACACAATCAGCATATCAAACAATTAGTAAAACCGATTATGATACAATTTTAACAAAAAAATTAGATGGTAGCTGTTGTTTACAAAAATTTCATGTTTTGGATACAAACATCACAGCTATTGCCTATATTCATTGTAAGATAATAATTGCATATTCCATTGATAATCAAGCTTTCATCGCAACAATATCAAAAAGTAGAAATCTTTGTAATCCATGCTTTATCGAAAATAATATTACCATTAATGCAATTATGTCTAATTGCATTAAAACTTACTTATTAGTTACAAAGTGTAAATGCTATAACTATATATATATGATTGACTATAATAAAAAATATAATCAGAGAGATTGCTACTGCTACAGAAAACATAATAGTAAAAATGATATTATTGAATCAATTGCTTTAATCGAGGCTTCTTTAGCTCATATTTTAAACGCTGAAGGTGAAAAAATTCAAAAAGCTGTAAAAAAACACAAAAATTTATGTGAATTATTATCTATTAATAATTCAGTAACTGATACGATCAATAAAGTCACTTTATTAGAACAAGTCTTATTAAATAAATTAGAGATTGCATCAAGCCAATGCGATGAAAAAAAAGAATGTAATGAAAAATAAAATCATACTTATATTTTACATAGCATATTATAAAAAAACCTCGTTTTTACCTAAAACGAGGTTTTATTGTTTTAATTAAGCTTGAAATACTTTTTTAGAACTAATTACTAATGCTCCAAATCCTAAGATAGCAAGTGCAATATAAGTTGCAATACCATCAAAAGTCTCTGGGTTTTCACTTGGTTTTTCATCTGGTTTTGGTGTAGGTGTAGGATTTGGTGTTGGAGTTGGTTCAACAATTGTTTCGTCGCCGTTAACTGTTACTCCATCTTTTGCTTCATTAGAAGTTGCTACTACATCACCATTAGCATCTTTTAACACTAATGTTTTTCCATCCGTTGCTAATTTCATAGTAGAACCTTCTTCATTCTTAACAATAACTTCTCCTAAGTTATCATTTTCAGCAAGAACTAATAATTCATCTTGAGAACCATTAATAACACCGTTCATTGTTAATGATGGGGTATTATTAACACCTACTCCTTGCCCAAATTCAATTCCATATGCATTTGCATTCATTGTTAAATCAATAATTGTTGCAGCACCACCATTTAATAATACTGCTCCAAATCCTGAATTCGTAATTGTCGCTTTATTAAATACGACATTACCACCAGCATATGCTTGAACACCATATTTTTTTGCTCCATTAAGTTTTACATTATTTAATGTAAGTGTAGCATTATTATTAACCGCAATAATACTACCATTTGGTCCATCATTAACAAATGATGTTCCTGCACTAATTGTGAAATCTCCACCATTTAATACAACATCTTTACTTACATATAATGGTGCATTGACTTCTACATCACTTGTAAGTGTAACTTCTCCACCTGCTTCTAACGCAGCTTTCAAAGTTTCTTCATTATTTGCTTCTAACGCACTAACATTTAACATTGGTACAGCAACAATAGCAAATACAGCCATACCGATTAATCTTTTTAAATTTTTCATTCTTTCTCCTCCTATTTTATTCTCAATATTTTGTTCTAATTATTTTCAAGCTCCTCCTATCTTTCCTACAATCCTATCATATCACACATATTACCATTTGGAAATATTTATTCTCTACTTTTTTTCGACATAATATCAAATTATTGTCAAGTTGTATAAATTTTGCTATAATGATTTCTGTATTATGATAGGAGGAAAAAAATGATACGTAATTTAATCGGAGGTATTGCTGTAGGGGTTGCTAACATTATCCCTGGTGTAAGTGGTGGTACGATTATTGTATTGCTAGGATTATTTGATCGTTTAATAGAAAGTATTAGTAATCTTTTTAATTTTAAAGTAAAATTAACAGAGAAAAAGAAAGATGTTATTTTCTTATTTCAATTTTTACTAGGGGCTGCAATTGGTCTTATTGGATTTGCTAAAATCTTAGAAATCCTATTTGTAAAATTTGAAGTACAAACCCTATATTGGTTTATTGGTCTTATTTTATTATCAATACCAATGTTAAAAAGAAAAGAAATGGATGGAGAAAAAATCAATTGGATTTTCTTATTCATTGGAATTTTATTAATTGGGGGGCTTGCTTATATCGCACCTGGTGAAGAAGGTAATATTGTTCCTTTAAAAGAACTACTTGCCAAAGATTTAAATCTTGGATACTATCTAGTTTTAGTAGGAATTGGAGCGATTGGTGGAGCTAGTATGATGTTTCCTGGTGTAAGTGGTTCTATGGTATTATTAGTACTTGGATATTATCATTTATTTAAAGGTTATGTTGCAAACGTTACAACTTTTGAACTAAATATATTAATTCCTTTAGTATTTATTGCAATTGGAGTTGGAATTGGAATTGTTGTAAGTGCTGTCATTACTAACTATTTATTAAAACATTATAAACGTAATACAATGAGTTTTATCCTAGGATTAATTATTATGAGTGCCATTACAATTATTCCTAGAACAACTTATGACTTACCTCTTCTAATAAGTTCTATTATTTGTTTTATCTTTGGTGGGGCCGTTGTATTATTATTTGATCGCTATAGCAACTAAAAACAGTAGAAAAATCATCTACTGTTTTTTGTAATAAAAAAGGAGTTCATACTCCTTATACACTCATTAATTCATCTTCTTTAACTTTTAATTTTTCATCAACAATCTTATTATACTTATTGATTAAATCTTGTACGTCATCCATAGATCCTTTTTTTTCGTCTTCCGTTGCTTCACTTTTCTTAATATCATTATTTGCATCTTGTCTTGCATTTCTTAATGCAATACGGCAATCTTCGGCCATTCCTTTTGCTTGTTTTACATAATCTCTTCTTGTCTCTTCTGTAAGTGCTGGAATATTTAAAATAATCACTTCACCATTATTATTTGGCGTCAATCCAATATTTGCTTCATAGATTCCCTTTTCAATTGCACTTAAACAAGATTTATCAAATGGCTTAATTTGTAATTGTCTTGCTTCTGGAATAGAAATCGTAGCAAGTTGATTTAGTGGTGTTGCCACTCCATAATATTCTACCATAACACTACTTAAAATTGCTGGATTCGCACGTCCAGCACGAATATTCACGAAACGCTTCTCCATCGTTTCAATTGCCCCACTCATTTTCTCTTCCGCATTCAATAAAATTTCATCTATCATAATAAATTCAATCTTCCTTTCACTAATATTATATCGAAAGAATGATTTTAAAGTCAATTTTTTTAAGTAAAATATTTTATTCTTTTTTTATTTATGATATGATTAATTATGGTAATAGTAAAGGATGGTAGTTATGAAAATTGGATTTGATAATGATTTATATGTAAAAAAACAAAGCGAAAAAATTAAAGAAAGAATTCAGAAATTTGATAAATTATATTTAGAATTTGGGGGAAAATTATTTGATGATTATCATGCATCAAGAGTTTTACCTGGATTTTTACCAGACTCAAAAATAAAAATGTTATGTGAATTAAAAGATATGTCTGAACTAATTTTATGCATTAATGCAAATGATATTGAAAGAAAAAAAATTAGAGCTGATTATGGAACAACTTATGATACGGAAATTTTAAGATTAATTGATGTCTTTACTAATTTAGGACTTTCCGTAAATAGTGTTGTCATTACTTTATTTAAAGGGCAAAACGACGCTTTAAAATTCAAAGAATTATTAGAACGAAGAAAAATTAAAACTTACTTACATACACCAACTAAAGGATACCCTACTGATGTTGATACCATTGTAAGTGAAGAAGGATATGGGGCAAACCCTTATATTGAAACAACAAAACCACTTGTTGTTATAACGGCACCTGGACCTGCTAGTGGAAAACTCGCAACTTGCCTATCTCAACTTTATCATGAGCATAAAAGAGGTATCAAAGCTGGTTACTCTAAATTTGAAACATTCCCAGTTTGGGATCTACCACTAAAACATCCTGTGAATGTAGCGTATGAAGCAGCAACCGCTGATCTAAAAGATGTGAATATGATTGACTCTTTCCACTTAGAAAAATATGGAGTTTCTGCCGTTAATTATAACCGTGATTTAGAAGTATTTCCAGTCTTAAAAGCAATTCTTCATAGAATTACAAATGAAGATATTTACTACTCCCCTACTGATATGGGAGTTAATATGATTGGAAGTTGCATTATAGATGATGATTGTATTAAAGAAGCGAGTAAGAAAGAAATTATTCGTAGATATTACCAAGCTGCATGTAGTGAGTTAACTGGAAGTGGGACAAAAGAAACAACAGAACGTATTAAACTTTTAATGAATGAGTTAGAAATGGAACCAGAAGATTATTTACCAGTCATTTCAGTAGCAAAAGAAAAAGAAAAAAAAGAAAATTTACCAGTCGTTGCCCTCCAATTACCAAATGGTAAAATTATTACTGGCAAAAAAACAGAATTATTAAGCCCAGCAAGTAGTTTAATTTTAAATGCCATTAAAGAACTTACAAACATTCCAGATGATGTATATTTACTTGCGCCAAATATCTTAGAGCCAATTTTAAAATTAAGGCCAAAAACAAGTAATAATCAAACACTCAATTTACAAGAAGTATTGATTGCTCTTAGTATTTGTAGTGTTACAAATCCAATTATTGAAAATGCAATTAACGCACTAAAAGAGTTAAATGGTTGTGAAGCACATGCTACGTTTATGGTTTATAACGGAGATTTAAATACTCTTCGCAATTTAAACATTAGATTAACATGCGAACCAGTTTATTACTCAAAAAACTTATATATACAAGATTAAAAAAGATATCCCATAAGTTTTATCGGAAATGGTGTTAGTATCGTATCAGTTACTGACACTGTTTTTTATTGTATAACCAATATATTTTTGTTATAATAAACTTCAAAAGGAGAGAAAATATATGCACGATTTACAATTACTAGATGAAAAATATGCTAACTTTTTAATAAGTTATTGTTTTCCTAATAATACGAATCGTCCTATCACAATACTATATAAAGGAAAAGCGCTAGAACCATTTGCTCACTTTCTTGCAAATAAAGCAAAAAAGAAAGGGTTTCAAAACATTTTATTCTATAATACAAGTCAATATGAAAAGATGAATTATTTATATCAAACAAATATTGATGATCTTAAGAAAGAAGCTTATTTAGACGCATATCCTTTAGAATATGTTGCTGCTAATAATGGACATATTTTGCAATTAGAAGCTTATGAAAAAAAATTTGAATATCATGTTAGTAATGACAAACTGATAAAGTCTCGGCAAATCATTGGCAATCAATTTCAAGATTATCCTAGTAATTTATATAATTTAAAATGTACTGGTACTGTTGTCGTTTATCCAACGATAGACTGGGCTAAAAAATTATACCCTAATTTACCAGAAAAAAAAGCTTATGAAAAATTATATTTACAAATTATGAAAATGTGTTTATTGGATTCTAAGAACCCAACAAACACATGGGATCAATTGAAAAATAAATATCAACAATTAGGCCAAAAAATAAATGCATTACAAATTAAGCGATTGCACTATCAAAATACAAATGGCACAGATTTATTCATTGATTTACCAGAAGAACATCAATGGTGTACTCCATTTAGTACCGATTATTTTGGAAATGATTTTATGACCAATATGCCATCTTATGAAATTTTTACGTCACCTATTGCTCATGCAACAAATGGAACTGTATTTTTTTCAAAACCGCTTGTTTTATCACGCCAAAAAAATTATATAATAGATCATTTTGGTTTAACCTTTAAAAATGGAGAAGTTATCGACATTATAGCACCAAACCAACAAGATTATAACGAATTAAGTGACTTCTTCTCTGCACACCCTAATGCAAAATTTTTAGGAGAATGTGCTATAGTTGAAAATGATACACCGATTTGTAAAACAGATACCCTATTTTATCATGGACTTTTAGACGAAAATGCAGCCTGTCACTTAGCCCTTGGATTCGCTTTTCCTGAAGCAATTAAACACGGAATTCATATGAGCCATGAAGAATTAAAAAAAACGGGTATCAATCTAAGTTCTGGGGTTCATATTGATGCAATGATGGAAACTAATCATTTAGAGATTGAAGCAGAAACAAAAAATGGAAAACAATTGATTTATCAAAATGGAAAAATTACAATTTAAACAATAAAAAAATCACACAGAAATTCTTGTGTGATTTTATTTTTCATTTTGTTTTACAAATTTATCAAAATTTTTAAATTCTACTGTTTCATCTAATTTTGTTTTTGCTAATTGTTCAAATAATTTCTTTTGCTCTTTTGATAACTTTTTAGGAGTAATGACATTAATTAGTACATACATATCTCCAGCTCGTTTCGTATTTACATCTTTAATTCCTTTTCCTTTTAATCGATGTTTATCATTTGTATCACTACCAGCAGGAATTGTTAATACTACATTCCCTGTTAAAGTAGGAATTTCCTTTTTACATCCTAATGCAGCTTCTGCCATGGTAATTGGAACACGTAAATAAATATCATTGTCATCACGAATAAAATATTCATGTTCTTTTACCGTAAATTCTAAATAAACGTCACCATTCGGTCCACCATTTATTCCAGACTCTCCTTTTCCAGGAATACGAAGTTGATTTCCGGTATCAACTCCTGCTGGTACTTTAACACTAATTGTTTTATTTACTTTTTCTTTTCCTTTTCCATGACAATTCGTACATGTTCTATCAAATGTATGACCTGTTCCATTACAAGTAGAACAAGTTGTTTTACTCATAAATGTTCCGAACATAGTACGTTGTTCAGTTGACACACTACCCGTTCCATGACATCTAGAACAAGTATGTTCCCCATGTCCACCTAATCCATGACATTCATGACAATCTTCCATCACATTTAATTGTAATTCTTTTTCACAACCAAAGACTGCTTCTTCAAATGTTAAATTGATATGAATGAGGCTATCGTTTCCTTTGCGTGGACGATTACTACTTCTTCCACCTCCAAAGTTAAATCCAAAACCTCCTCCAAAAATATCACCAAAAATATCTGAAAAATCGAAGTCAGAAAAATCAAATCCGCCAGCCCCTCCGGCACCACCTTGGAACGCTGCATGACCAAATTGATCATATTGACGACGTTTATCTGGATCACTTAATACAGCATAAGCTTCTTGTACTTCTTTAAATTTAGCCTCTGCATCTGGTTCTTTTGAAACATCAGGGTGATATTTCTTAGCTAATTTACGAAACGCACTTTTAATTTCTTTGTCATCGGCATTTTTACTAATACCTAGTACTTCATAATAATCTCGTTTCTCCATATTTTACCTCCTTACTAACTATGATAGATTTTTTTAAATTTCTCTATCGTTTGATCAAACATATCAATTGCACTTTCAATATAATCAGGTTTTGTAATATCAATTCCAACCATTTTTAAATGTTCAATTGGATGATCTTTACTACCATGTTTTAAAAATGCAATATAATTTTCCTTTGCATTTGGCTTGTTAGATAAAATATCTGTTACAATTTTACAAGCACATGATAATCCTGTCGCATATTTAAAAACATAAAATGGTGTATAGAAATGTGGAATTCTAGCCCATTCATACTTAATTTTATCATCTAGTATTACTTCATTTGCAAAGTACTTTTTATTTAATTCATAATATTCATGAGAAATCGTATCACTCGTTAATGCAAGTCCTTGTTGTTTTTTATCATGCATCATCTTTTCAAATTCAGCAAACATGGTTTGACGATAAATCGTTCCTTTAAATAATTCCATAAGTTCAGCTAGAATCTGTAATTTTTCTTCTTTATCATTCGTATGTTCTAATAAATAGTGGCTTAGTAATAACTCATTTACAGTACTTGCTATTTCTGCAACAAAGATACAATAATCACCTGTTTGATAAGGATTATTTGTTCTAGCATAATAACTATGTACTGAATGACCTAATTCATGAGCGAGTGTCGATATATCATTTAAACTTCCATTATAATTTAGTAACACATAAGGAAGGGTATCATAACATCCACCAGAATAAGCTCCACTACGTTTTCCTTTATTTGGATATATATCAATCCAACGTTCCGTAAAAGCACGATGTAGCGTTTTTTGATATTCTTCTCCAAAAATAACGAATGCATTCTCAACTATTTTTTGTGCTTCTTCAAAGGTATAATTTTTATCACTACCTTTTACAATATCAACATAAATATCATATAAATGCATCTCATCTAAACTTAACACTTCTTTTTTTAATTGAAAATATTTCTTAATAACATCTATTTTATTATTTACAGTATCAATTAACGTTTGATAAATATCTTCTGTTAATTCATCCCTAAATAAATAGGCTTGTAAACTCGTGTTATAGTGATGTGTTTCTGCATAAGCTTTTGCCTTTTCGATATTTCCAACAAAAGTTGAAGCAATAGTATTTTTAAATTGCTCATAACTGGAAAATAATCGATGAAAAGCTTGCTTTCGAACTTCACGATTTTTAGAACGAATATAAACACTATAATTTCCTTCTGTTAATTCTACTTCTTCCCCTTCTTCATTTTTTATCATTCCAAGATTCATATCACTATTCGTTAAAACATCAAACACATTATCAATTGTATTTAATGCACCAGAATAAGATGCTAGTAATTTTTCTTTTTCTTCACTTAAAGTATGTGGTTGATAACGATATATTTCTTGTAAACTAAGTTCAAACTCTTTTAACTCTGGTTTTTCTTGATACCAAGCCTCTATTTTTGAATATGGATATTTTAAAAGGGTTGGCGTAATATAAACACTCTTTTTGATAATTTCTTGATAAAGTATTTCGATATTGGAACTCATTTCTAAATATGTTGTATTACCTTTATCTTGATCACTTTTCATACTTGCATATACATAAAGCTTCTCTAGTTTTCTAGATATTTTTTCATCAAATTTTAGTAATGCATATAATTGTTCTGCACTTTCCATCATCGTTTCTTTATATTGATCATAAGCAGGATATTCTTGTTTTAATGTTTCTAACTCTTGATACCATGCATCATCTGATGGATAAATTTTCGTTAAATCCCATGTACTTGATACTGCTATTTCATCTCTTAATTTTAATTTTCCCATATAAATCTCCTATAGATACACGACAAAGTTCTAGGATATCTAGAACTTTACCGTCTTATTTTTATTTTTCTTCAAATTCAGCATCTTTTACATTATCATTTTTATCATCATTTGCATTATTTGATTCGGCATTTGCTTCATTTGCTTGTGCTTGTTTTGCTGCTTCTTCATATACTTTTGTAGCAAGCGCCATCATTGTTTCATTTAATGCTTCTTTTTTCGTTTTAATATCATCTAAATTATCTTTTTCTAATGCTTCTTTTAATTCTTTTACTTGAGCTTCAGCTTTTTCTTTTTCACTAGCATCAACTTTTTCTCCTAAATCTTTAATTGATTTTTCAGTTTGGAAAATAAGTTGTTCTGCTTCATTACGTAAATCTGCTTCTTGTTTACGTTTTTCATCTGCTTCTTTATTTGCTTCTGCTTCTTTCATCATCTTATCAATTTCTTCATCTGATAAATTAGTTGAAGATGTAATAGTGATTGATTGTTCCTTATTTGTTCCAAGATCTTTTGCTTTAACGTTTACAATACCATTCGCATCAATATCAAATGTTACTTCAATTTGAGGCACTCCACGTGGTGCTGCTGGAATATTAGTAAGTTGGAATCTACCAAGCGTTTTATTATCGGCAGCCATTGGACGTTCTCCTTGTAAGATATGAATATCTACAGCTGGTTGATTATCAGCAGCAGTTGAGAATACTTGACTCTTACTTGTTGGAATCGTTGTATTTCTTGGAATTAATACAGTTGATACACCACCAAGTGTTTCAATACCAAGTGAAAGTGGTGTTACGTCTAATAATACGATATCATCTACTTCTCCAGTTAATACTCCACCTTGAATAGCAGCTCCCATAGCTACTACTTCATCAGGGTTTACTCCTTTTGATGGTTCTTTACCAAGTTCTTTACGAACTAATTCTTGAACACATGGAATACGAGTAGATCCACCAACTAATAATACTTTATCAATATCACTAGCACTTAAATTAGCTTCTTTTAATGCATCACGAACTGGTTTTAATGTACTTTCTACTAAGTCATTAATTAATTCTTCAAATTTAGCTCTTGTTAAGTTAAGTTCTAAGTGAAGAGGCCCATTTTCTCCTTGACTAATAAATGGTAATGAAATTTGTGTACTTGTCATACCACTTAAATCTTTTTTTGCTTTTTCTGCTGCATCTTTTAAACGTTGCATTGCCATAGAATCAGTACTTAAATCAATTCCATTATCTTTTTTGAATGTTTCAACTAAATAATCTACAATACGATGATCGAAGTCATCTCCACCTAAACGGTTATTTCCACTTGTTGATAATACTTCAAATACTCCATCTCCAAGTTCTAGAATCGATACGTCAAATGTACCTCCACCTAAGTCATATACTAAAATTTGTTCTGTCTTATCAGTTTTATCAAGACCATATGCAAGTGCTGCAGCAGTTGGTTCATTAATAATTCTTTCTACTTCAAGTCCTGCAATTTTACCAGCATTTTTTGTAGCTTGACGTTCTGAGTCATTAAAGTATGCTGGTACAGTAATAACTGCTTTTGTAACTTTTTCTCCTAAATATTCTTCGGCTGTTTTCTTTAAATCACCTAAAATCATCGCACTAATTTCTTCTGGCGTATATTCTTTTCCATTTGCTTTTACCTTGTAATCAGTACCCATATGTCTTTTAATACTAGCTACTGTATCTTTATTTGTTACCATTTGGTTTTTAGCAGCTAAACCTACAATAATTTCTCCATTTTTAAATGCAACTACAGATGGCGTTGTTCTATTACCTTCCTTGTTGGCAATTACGGTTGGAGTTCCCCCCTCTAATACACTAACACAACTATTTGTTGTTCCTAAGTCAATTCCTATTATTTTACTCATATATATCACCTTTCCTTTATTTATTCACTTACTTTGACCATAGATGGTCTTATGACTCTATCTTTTAATCGGTATCCTTTTTGTAATACTTCTATTACAATACCACTTTCTACTCCATCACGAGCTTCTGTCATCACAGCCTGATGGATATTTGGATCAAATTCCTTATGAAGTGCTTCAATTTCCGTTACTCCATACTTTTCTAAAATTTGATTCATATTACAATAAATCATTTTAAATCCTGATAAGAATTTTGATACTTCATCTTCTAAATTATCGTCATCCATATCAATTGCTCTTTCAAAATTATCAATGATTGGTAATAATTCTTTTACAATATCTTCATTTGAATATTTCAGCATTCGTGCTGTTTCTTCTTCTCTTCTTTTTTTATAGTTAGCAAATTCAGCACTCTGTCTTAGTACTTTATCTTCTAACTCTTGAATTTGTTTTTTCAATTCTTCACTTTTATCTTTTTTGTGAAACAATCCTTTTTTCTTTGTTTCATTTCCAGAACTTGTATCTGATTCGGTACTTTGTTCTTCCTCGCAATCGCATTCGCTATCTTCACAATTGCAAGTTTCTTCACATTCACAAGTATCTTCACATTTGCAGTTGGAATCACAAGTGCATTCTTCACTACATTTCTGTTCTTCTGTACAAGTACAATTTTCTTCACAAGTACAATCTTCATTACACTTACATTGTTTTTCTTTTTCTTCCATCAATCATCACCTTCCAAATGTTCTTTAATATATTCTAATAAAGCGATTACTCTTCCATATTCCATTCGTTTTGGTCCTACCAAAGCAATCGTACCTTCTTCCCCATTTACCGAATATTTTGTTTTAATAATACTTACATCATCATCAAACTCTGTTTCACTACCTATATAGATATGAACACCACTATCATCTTCTTTGATATTTCTAACCATATTTTTATCATCAAATTTACTAATAATTTCACGAATTTTGTCAGCATCATTAAATTCTGGTTGCATTAAGATATTACTTGCATGACTAACTTTTACTTCTTCTTGTCGCGCAATATCGTAAAATGCATGGTAAAAGGCATTGTATAAAATTTCATGTTGTTTTACGACCTGATTGATAACTGGTTTTACTTCATACTCTAATTTTTCATTGACTTCATCAATTGGAGTTCCAACAATTAATTTATTAATTAAATCAACTGTCTTCTTTAACTCTTCTTGATTAACAGCAGCACCTAAATGAATATTTTTATGTTCGACATGACCTTTATCAGTAATCACAATCGCAATCATATTTTGTTCATCCAACTGTTCTACCATAACCCTGGTAATACGATTTTCTCTCGATGCACTTCCTAAGGTAATGGTTGTACAGTTCGTAATCTCTGCAATGAGTTGCATCGATAATTTAATCGTATCAGAAATAGCCAAGGAGTTATTTTTAAAAATCGTCTGTAGTTTTAACATATCTTCTCCAGTAAGTTCACTTGGTTTCATAATATAATCAACATAATAACGATATCCCATTTCACTAGGAACACGTCCTGAAGAAGTATGCGTTTTTTCTAGTAACCCTAATTCTTCTAATAATCCCATCTCATTTCTGATGGTGGCACTAGAACAATTCATTAAATCACATAATGATTTAGAACTAACCGGTCTTGCTGTTTTAATATAATCTTCTACAATTAATTTTAATAGATTTGTCTGTCTTTCATTTATCACAGAATCACCTCTTTAGCACTCATGCTTCCTAAATGCTATCTACATTATACTAGTATACGTTAGCATTGTCAATATATGAGTGCTAAAAAATAAAAATTTGACAAAACAATAATTTTCTATATAATAAATCAAAGTTTTTTAAAGGGGAATTATATGAAAAAAATTGTTTTATATCAAACAGATATTTTAAAATTACCTATTTTAGCACAAAAAGAATTCCATACTTTATATCACTATAATGGAAAAATTATTAAAATTATTCGTGGTGATATACCTGACCAAAAGAAACAAATTTTGCAACAATTAGAAAAAGTAAAAATACACCAAGTCGATTCTATCAACTTTCATAACAATCATCTTATCCCTAAAGCAGTTGTTTTAGATGAACATGGTTATTGTGGCTATTGTATGGAAAAGGAAGAAAATCAACTATTCAATTCATCTAATTTAGAAGAAATTTGTACTTATTATAAAAACGTAGAGCACACCATGGAATACGGTCATCAACAAGGGATTATTTTT
This sequence comes from uncultured Bacilli bacterium, assembly GCA_944332435.1. Lineage (GTDB taxonomy): Bacteria > Bacillota_I > Bacilli_A > RF39 > UBA660 > MGBC107952. The sequence goes on from CALVJW010000009.1 coordinate 27,769, forward strand.
CCCGATCTTTTTTCGCAAGGAAATATTATTTACAATCAACAATTAAAGCAACCAAAGTTTATTGATTTTGATGGATGGCAAATAAAGCAAATTCCAGCAGGAACAAGATCTAATTTAAAACCTTATCGAAATCAAATATGTCAAAATCCTAAATTCAAACAAAAAAATTTATATCAAGTAAATTTTGATCGCCTGATGTTATTAAGACAATTTTTAATTCATTTAACGAATATTGATATATTAGAGCATGATATTCCATCTGCGTTACAAAATATTATCAATTTTCTTTCTATTCAAGATAATCCATTATTAATTCAAGAATTGCAAACTATTTTCAACTTAGAATCCACCACTCCAATTCCAGTATTAAAGCCATTGATTGAAGAAATAGAACATCACCTAAAAACAAAAAAGAAACATTAATTTGTTTCTTTTTCAAATACATAATATCCTGGTATTCTCTTACCAAAAATATAATCTCCGTTTTTCCATTCAACAATTAAATAAGTCTTTCCATTTTCTTTTAAATACTCATATTTCGATACAGTATTTCTAGAACAAAATGGTGTAAAGAATCCTTTCGTATAACAAAAATCAATATGATTTGTTCCAGTTACCATGATTCCTGTTCCATCTAATGAAATCATAATTTTTTTAAGCCATAAATCTCTTTCTGTAAAACGTTTACCAGGAATAAATTGATCTTTTTCACAAACATAATCAACAACATTCCAAATACCAGCAATTTCACTATCCTCTACAAATGGTAAATTCGTATCATCTTGGTGTGCGATTTCTGGAATCGTATATTCTTTATGATCAACATTTTCATATACCGCTACCTTATTTGCAACTAAAGCAATAGAATCTTGTAAAGCAACATATAAAATACCATCTTTGATTGTATATTCATTTTCAATATTATTGATATATAGATATCCCTTTGTCCAACCAAAAACCCAATATTCTTGTCCACCTGGTAAAAAATATAATTCTTGAATATCATAATCATCTTCTATAAAATTTCTTTGTTTTGCATCACTTTGTTGACTAGCAACACCAAGTAATTTCCATTTTCCGATTGCTGCTTCATCATTAATAAATTTTCTCATTTTTGATATACTCCCTTCTCTTTTTGAAAAGGTCTCCAAAATATGAATTTTATTTTTCATGTTTTCTATTTCTTTACTATATTCGTTTACTTTCTCCTCTAATTTACTTGGTTCATACTCTCTAATCTCTTCTAAAGAAAAACCTAAGTCTTTTAAATTTAAGATAACAGTCATTTCTTCGATATTTTTCTCATTATAATAACGCTACCCAGAATAAACATCGACAAAGCATGGTTTTAATAACCCCTTTTGTTCATAAAAACGAACTGTCTTAATTGATACGTCAAACATTTTAGCAAAGTCTCCTATTTTTATCATATTTTTTCTCCTTTCCGAGTTCACTATACATCTAACCTTAAGGGAAGAGTCAATACTATTATATCAAAAAAAGAAATAATGTATCACATTGTTTCTTTTTAATAGCGGTCATAGTCGTAATAAATAATTTCACCAGTATCTACTCGAACTTTATATTCATATTCTTGATTCTGATAAATAAAATCAATCTCATAAACAGAAATTCCATCATCCATTTCTTGTTTCTTTTCTTTCCATGTTACTTGTTTCCCTGTTAAATTCGCATGATCTAGTACTTTTTGAACTGCTTCTTCCAATGAAATATTTGTTATCTCTTCTACTTTATTTTCCGGTAACTTTTCTTCTGTTTTCTTATAATTCGTATAAATAACGTTTCCATTTTTCGCATTAATTTTAAATTCATATTCTTGATTTTGATAATAAAGTTCTACTTCGTAGATTTCTTTTTCTAATTCAAAATCAATTGCGTCAAAAAAAACATCCTTCTTTGATAAATCCATATATTCTACTACGACATCTTGAACTTTATTTTTTCCAATAAAATTCATTTTATAATATCCAAATATTAATGATAAAAATAATATGATTACAACAATGACTATAATAAAAATTCTTTTTGTCTGTTTCATAATGTCTCCTTTCATTATCTATTATTATATCAAGGAGAGTTATGAACTTCAAATTCCTTGCATATTCTCATGTTTATCTATCATAATAAAATAGATAGATAGATAGGTGATCATATGAATTGGCTATTATATGGAATGATTTTTTTCTCTAAAGTAATTGAAAATTCTTTAGGTACTTTGCGTTTAATTGTTGTTGCCAATGGAAAAAAATTACTAGGTGCGATTTTACAATTTTTAATTGCCTTAGTTTGGGTATTAGTAACAGGTGCCGTTGTTGTTAATATTCATCAAGATCCTCTTAAAATCATATTTTTTGCCCTTGGCTCTTTTGTTGGTTCCTATTCTGGTAGTTTCATAGAGGAAAAAATGGCATTAGGTAGTAATATGTTAATGGTGATTATTGAAAAAGATTTAGAAAAACAAATTGTTCCTACACTACGAAATTATGGATATCAAATCACAACCATGAATGCTGCTGGTATGTATAATAAGAAGACAGTCTTAATGATTGTAATTGCTAGAAAAGAAAGAAGAAAACTAGTACATTTAATTCATACTTTAGATTCTAAGGCCCTCATTATTTCTGAATCAGCCAAAACAATCCGGCATACAAAACCTTAATTTTTATATAACTTACTTGCATAATCAGTAATAATACCAACATTTTTACTTTTTTTTAATATTTTTTCTAATTCTTTTTGATTATTTACCGTCCAAATAAATGTTTCTTTCTTAAAATCACATTTGTCTAAATAATGTCTATTTACTAAAATAAAATCTAAATCAGTATTAAAATGATTGGTGTTGAGTAAGAAACCAATTATGATTCCTACTTTATCTTTGGGATATTTTCTTTTCCAATATGATACCAATGGATAATGAAAACTACAAATATAAAAATTTAAATAAAAATATTTTTTTAGTACTTGGTGAATTTGTTTGACAATTTCTTTATATCCAAGTCCTTCTTCTTTAATATCAATAATAACTTTTTTATGACTATGAACTTTTTTTAACACTTCATCTAATGTTGCTACTTCTAACTTCTTTTTACCAGGATCTAAATCATATTGTTTGATTTGTTCTAATGTTAACGATGATACAAATTTTGTTTCGTTATTATGATCACTAATCGTTAGCCCATGAATGACAACAATTTTTTTATCTTTCGTCATTCTAACGTCTAATTCAATTCCATCAATATAATCTTGATTCAGACTATTTACAATTCCCGTAATCGAATTTTCTAACCATTTTTTATTATCATTACCCCTATGTGCAATTAAAGATATCATACTTTCACCTAGTTTATTATATGTAAATAGTTAGAAAAAAAGAAACCACAATGGTTTCTAGAAAGAATCAATACTAATACGTACTAATTTATTTTCATGATTGTAACTTGCTGCTTGTACAAGTGTACGAATAGCATTTGCTATTGTACCCCCATGACCGATTACGTTTCCCATATCGGTTTCATCTACTAGTACTTGAATGATCATGGTATCTTCTGTGTCATCAAATAATTTTACTTTTACCGCATCCTTATTTTTCGCAACACTTTTAATAAGATACTCAGTCAAATTGACAAGTTCCATAGACTAGTTTCCTTTCTTCATTTTAGATTCATGTAATTTTTTCATAATACCTTTTGAACTTAAAATATTACGAACTGTATCTGTAGGTTGTGCTCCATTATTTAACCATTTTAAAGCAACTTCTTCGTTTACTTCAACAACTGCTGGTTGTTTTGTTGGATCATAAGTTCCAACTGTTTCAATAAATTTTCCATCTCTTGGGCTTCTTGAATCAGCTGCTACAATACGATAAAATGGTTTTTTTGTACTTCCCATTCTCTTTAATCTTAATTTAACTGCCATGTTATCCCTCCATTCATTACCACCATTATAGCATCCCACAACAAAAGTGTCAACCTTTTTTTGTTGACACCTAATTATATATATTTTTCATCTACAGTTTGATCGATTTGTTCCAATACTGTATTATCTACATCATCTTCAATTTCATCCCATGGATCTTCCTCTTCTTCCACAGAAATCTTAACTTTTCCTTCTCCAACAATTTCAACACCAAGTTCTTTTTCGATATCAAAATTGATATCACCGTTTTCTAAAATTTGAACTTTCACACAGTTTGGTTGTTTTAATGTACGTACAATGACATCCGTTTCCCCTGATACATTTTCTTTTGTTCTTACATTGAATACATCATTGTAATCAATTTTTTTACTAACAACCGTTGTCTTTGAGTCATTATCATAAGAATACCAAATATTAATATCAAAAGATCCATCTACACCAATTTTTTCTCCCGTCTTATATCCTTTAAATTGATGTGTCATGGTTTTTGGTGATAACTTTTTGCATTTTTTTAAACAACTTGATTCAGTTGTTTTAATTTGAAATATAAATCTACTGTTTTGTCTTGATGAATTTCTATTTTGTCAACAATTTTTAATATTAACTCTTTAGGTGGCTTTTTTCTAGATTTCAAATATTTTTTTACTATAGTTTGAGTTTCTAATAATTGATCAATAGAATTATTCTTTTTATACTCTTCTACACTTACTTTTAATTCGTTAGTTTCTTTTTGTTTTGATTTTTTTTGTTTCTCAAATTTGTCTGTTAATTTCTTATATGTGTCAGGAGTGATAATGTCGTCCAATCTATCCATATATAATTTCTCAATTTTTAAATCAATACTTTTTATATCAATTTCTAATCTACCTATCTTTTTTTCAAGTTCTTCAGAGTATGTATTTAAAGTTTTTTTCCGATTACTTACAATATCATCATAACCTATTAAGTCAATATACTTATTACAAACAGATGTAATAATTGATAGTAATTGTTCTTCTAAATTATTATAATTCATTGTATGAGGAGTACATTTATTATAAGCACTATTTTTTCTATAATAGTTACAATAAGTATATACATATTGTTTTTCTTTAGGTCGATTATCTCTTTTAGGATTGCCAACACCTATTTTATGGCCACATTCATGACAAAACATAATGCCACCAAAAATTCTTTCATATGGTTTTGTAGGTTGCCTGTAATTTGCATCTAATAAATTTTGTACTCTATAAAATGTATCTTTATCAATGATTGGTTCATGCGTTCCTTCTACTATTACCCAATCCTCTTTTGATGTTTTTACAATTTTTTTCTCACGAAAACTTTTTTTTACATGAACATTTTGTACCATATCACCAATATACATTCTATTCCTTAAAATACTCCTTACAGTATGATAATTCCAGTCATAAGGATGTTTTGCTTTAACACCCCTTCTCGTTTGCTTATAAACTTCAGGAATTGGTATTTTTTCGTTTGTCAAAATTTTCATAACACCACTTTGCGAATGTAATTTTAAATAAAGTTCAAATATTCTTTTTACATTTTTTGCTGCTTCTTCGTCTATTATCAATTTATGCTTATCATTTGGATCTTTTATATACCCATATACAGGCTTGCCACCCATATATTCTCCTGCTTGTTGTTTAATTCTATATACTCTTTTAATATTTTTAGATAAATCTCTAGAATATTTTTCGTTAATAAAATTATTAAGTGCAGCATACTCATTATTTGAATTTTCATTATTAAAAGTATCAATCTGTTCTTGAATAGCAATATATCTAATATTGTTTTCGGGAAAATAATAATCTAAAAAATAACTACATTCAAAATTACTTCTTCCAAGTCTTGATAGATTTTTAGTAATAACAACTTTAATTTTTCCAGATTCCATATCTTCTTGCAATTTATTCCAACCCGGTCTGTCAAAATTAGTTCCACTAACTCCATCATCGATAAACTCTTTACATTTTTCGCCTACATTTCCATTGCGATCAATAAATTCGTTCATCAATCTTCTTTGATTGGAAACACTTTCACTTTCATCGATTGGTTTATCTAGTTCATCTTGTTTTACTTCATCAGCCAATGATAGTCTAATATATTTCGCTATTTCTTCTGGTTTATATGCTTTTAATAATAAATTAACAATACCACAATCATAATTCATGTTATCTCCTCCAATCGAAGGATTCAAATTGCTAAATTATATGCCCAACCATGTAAAACAATTATAGTATAAATTTAGTCAAAAAGAATCCATGTTAAGCTACTTAATATACTTTTTTATATAATCATTAAAAAAATCTTTAAAATCCTGTTCCAAAATTTCTAATATAGTATTGCCATCGTTTTTATAAAATACATTTATGTTTAAAGTTTTATTCATACAATCACCTCTTTCATATTCATTTTAAATATATGTTTTTTAAAGCAAAATATTTTTAATAAAATAATAAAAAAAACTATTTTTGTAGTTCTTTAATTCATTAAATATTTAGGATAACTTATTTTTTATCATATTTGCAATTTCAAATCCATTGAATTCTGAATGCAATAATATTGATAGTATATTATTTTTAATATAAGTTCTATTATCATATCTAATTAATATTTCTGCAATAACATCAAGGTTTTCATTAAATGATAATTTTTCAAAATGCGAAATAACATCTACTTGATTTTTAGAATAATAAAATCCAATTATATTACCAAAAGAAGAATCTAATAGTAGAAAATTACTAAATTATATTGCTCTTAATAATAATGTTAAACTTATTCCTAAAATGAAAATTGTAAGTCAAGAATTAATAACAAAATTTATTGGACTAGGCATTGGGTTTACTATGATAGATTTAGTAAAAAGGAATTATAATAATTTAGAAGAACTAAAAATAAATAAAAAAATACCAAATATAAATGTATATTTGGCTTCAAATAAATCTATTTTACCTACTTTCGCAAGTAAAACATTTATTAATTTAATAACCTACTAAGAATATTTCTTTATTATTATTTTCTTAAAAAGTATTGTCATTTAATTACTCTTAATATATAATAACTATCACATATAAAAGTTACTTTACGTGCATTAAAATATTAGGGAGGTTTTTATGGAAACAACAAACAAAAATGATTTTATTAATATTTATGTTTTAAAAACATTAAATGAAATCAAAGATATGGTTAAAAGTAATATTAAATTAGAAAGCGAAAAAGAGAAAGAAATAGATAAAAAAATGATTATTGTATTAAATGATTTAATTAATGCTAATTTTAAAAATCTTCAAAAAGACCCAAAAGGGAATCTAATTTATACACTTCTTCCCATTGTGGATGAGAAAGAAAATAAAAAAATTAGATTATCTTTAGCATTATATTATACAGCATTATATTATGACAACGTAGATTTATTACATGATTTATTAAAAGAAAATATTAGATTTGAAGAAAGTCGGCATATTAATCTTCAGTATCTAGATAAATCTATATCATCAAGATTTGAAAGAAAAAAATATATTGAAACGATTAAAACTTGTGGATATATTTTTAGAAACTTTGCCAAAAGTATTGAAAATTTAACTGAAAAAGAAAGAGAACAATACATTCAAAAATTTGTAAAATTAATTAACTTAAAATATGATTCAATCTGTAATATTATAAACAAGAAACAATGGTATGAAAGTTTTAAATTAGAACATTTATTTGAAAAAGAAAATTTAGATACATTTACAGACGAAACATATATACAAGCAACTGATGAACAATTAAATTTAATTAATTGTAGTTATACAGAAAATTGTTCAAAAGAGGTTCGTGACAGATTAAATAATTTGATGCAAACAAAAGGCTTTTCTAATAATCTATCTAATTTTGAGTTAATGATGACATTATATACAGATGAAGAACTACAATCATTAAATCATCATATAAGTTGGGCTATAAGCAACTTTTCAGAAACTGAAGAAAGTTTAAACAAAATAATTGATTTTATTAAAAGAAGACCTGATTTAGCTACTAGCATAATTACAATATCAAAAGAAATGTTTATGAAATTTGATAATTTTACTTTAATAGAATTATGTGATAAATATGTTTATCCTCATAATATAGAAAAAGAATACTTAAACACTATAGTTAAATTTTTAAAATTAAAAATAGCATTAAAAAAAGTATTAGGTGCTTATGATCCTAAAAATACTCAAGAACAAAATGGTAGTTTGAAAAAAAAATTAACACAACATAAAAAATAATATATAACATATTAAATAGTATTATAAAAGTAGACCTGTATAAAAGTCTACTTTTTCTAATTTAGTATATATTTTTATCTATAAAACAATACTTCATTAAGTTAAAAATCTATAATAATTATTATCTTCCTGTCCTAGAAGTTCCAACATTAGGTACTCCTAAATTTTGTCTTTTTATTCATAATTATTAAACACTTCAATTTGTTTCACATTTTTTTATTTGGTACATTTTCTTCATTAACTAATTTATTAACAGATAGTTTTATTTTTCTAACTAATAAAATTGGATTAGAAATCCTAATAAATAATTTTTCAAAATTCTCCATTATTACTTTAGAAGAAGATGTTAAGTGATCTAAGTTAACGGTTTCATGTGAGTGCTTTGGAACTTTTCTACCATACGATTCGATTGTTATTTCACCAAAACACTTATTTACTATGTTAGTATTAGTTAAATTTTCTATATCGCATTCAACTGTCATTACTAATTGTTCGGTAAGTAATTTTTTATTTACCAAATCTAAAGCAAGATTGTCTGCCATTTTCTTCACAATTAATTTTGCTTTTTTATTATCATAAGGACAATGTAAAACTTGTCCTGAACTTAAACTTGTTGCTAAAGAGTTATAACTCTTTGCAATAGAGATTGTACAAGGCTCCCATCCCCAAGAATGATTTATCAAAAGCATTTACTCCAAATTCATTTGGTTTACTTTTTTTAGCGACTATATCCATTGCTACTTTAACCAAAAACATATTAGTTCCTATTCCTGCAGTAGCAGTAATACCAGTTGTTTTATAAACATCTTGAATGAATTTCGTAACTAATTGACTTGGAGAACATTTGTAAAGAGAACTATAATTTGTTATGTCAATAAAAACTTCATCTATTGAATATACGAGTATATCTTCTGGAGCAATATATTTTACGTAATATGCCATTCGTGGTGGTGCAATTATTAGATCTAATTCTAAATTTTTATTATTCTTTAATTCATTATCCAAATATAATTTACCACCAAATTTTTTATAATCATTTAATTTTTTTTATTTTTTGTTTTACTTCAAATAATCTTGCTCTTCCACCAATACCATATTGGTTTAAGGATAGACTAACTGCCAAGCAAACCGTCTTTTCAGTACTTGATTCATCGGCAACAACTAAGTTAGTATTCAAAGGATCTAATTTTCTTTCAACACATTCTACTGAGGTATAAAAGTTTTTTTAAATCAATACACATATATATTCTTTTCACAAATATCACCATATACAATTATGGTGAAAACGTTTGTTTTCTGAAATAATTTCTTTCTTTTTTTCATAAATTTACATAAATTTTCAATTTTTTGTTAAAAAAAGAAAATAATTTATTTTTTATTTTCTTTTTTCAATTTTTCATTGACTGATAATTGAGCAAAAATAGCACAAAATAAACTAGGAATTATTGCATATCCTGCGTTAACTTGTCCTTTATTTGATAAAACATATCCTGCACCTACAAATGTTAATATCATAAAGACAAATGTTAATATCCTATATATTTTTTCTTTTTTCATAACTTTTTCCTCTATATTCATTTTTGTAATAGCTTTTCTTAATTTTATTCTCAGCAACAATCCATATCCCCATATAAAACAACCTATTCCAATCACTAATATTTTTTGGATAGTTGTAGTTGCCAATAAAGAAGTTAATGTCATTGTTATAACAATTCCTGCAAATATTAAAAGTTCAGTTAATATTTGCAGATTCTCCAATTGATCTCTTGTTATCAAAATTGATAAAATATTTTTATCAGATACTTTTTTTTGTTCGTCAAAATTTAATCGTTTTCCTTCTAAAAGTTCATTAATTGTTATACCTAATATATTACATAGTTCGGGAATATTAGAAGTATCTGGTAAGTTTAAACCTCTTTCCCATTTTGAAACAGCATTAACACTTACATTCATTTTCTCTGCTAATTGCTCTTGCGTTAATTTATTTTCTTTACGACAATCTGTAATAAAATTTCCTATTTTTATTTTATCCATAACTTTCCTCCTTATATATTAAGACTATCAAAATTTATACAAAATCTCCACATACCATAAGTTTAATTTATATTTAACATTCTAAAATTTATTCTATCTTCAGTTCCATAGATAGTCCTTCGTTGAAAAGTTATTTCATTACTTTCATTTAAAATTGGCATTTGAACATGACCACCATAGAGATATATCATGTTCATTTCAAAAGCATAAACCTTATAACCTCTTTTAAGAAAAGGAATGGTATAAATATCATCTAAACATCCTACATCACAAATTTCTAGATTTTCTCCATCATTTTCTTTAATATACTTTAACAATGTATAAAAAGTTGTTCCTACAACTCCAAAGGAACTGACTTTCATTGTTATTGTTTCCATATAAAAATCAGAATTCAAACCCTCGGTATTTGCTAAGTTTAGAATGGTTATCACCAACGACCAAGTGATGATTAATGACCCAACACCCAAGTACTGTAGTTGGCTTATCTGTTGGTGTTAAAGTATAATTATTTTTAAAATACTTCTTTCCTTTCCCGATGACTGTCTTTGTTACGATTTCTTTATATATAGCCATATCTTCACCCCTCACTTTAATGTATGCGAAAAAGAAAAAAAATGAACTAATTTCTTAGTCCATTTATAAACTTCTACTATATTGCATATTTTTATTCATTTCATCATATCCATCATATACTTTATCTGCCATAAAGCGTAATGACAATGTTTCATCTAAATTATCATAAGTACGTGATAATAAATCATTACAAACTTGTAGCATTAATTGATTCAGTGCTTCATTATATTTACCATTTGGATCATGTTCTTGAAATTCACTTTTTAAACTTTCTATTTCTTTATCTGTATCTGATACAGCTACATGACTATAGAAACTAGATAGTCCACGACTCTTTGGCGTAAAATAATATACTGTTTTTTCTGTTTCTGTAATCGTATTAGCATGTAAGAAAGCACGTGCTACAAAAAATACATCTTCATTTAATTGTAAGTCAACAAAGAAATTGTCGTTAATTAAGTCTTTTCGATATAACTTATTCCAAATATTTCTTCCTTGTAAGAATAAAGTAGATGGATAAGTCTTTAAGTTATGACTTAGTTCTACATCTGTATGTTGATATTGATAAAAGTCAATATCACTCTTTTTTACTCTTCCATCAATTGGACTTGGATATTCATAATTTCCTATTACCATATCAGATTGATTTAACTTTGCTTCCCTTACAAGACTATCAATAGCTCCAAGCGGTAACATATCATCGGCATCTACAAACATGACATATTCCCCATTTGCTTGATGAAATCCAGCTTTTCTAGCATAACTGACACCTTGTTTTTCTTCATCAATAATTTTAATTCTTGCATCATTTTTTTGTAATTTTTCTAATAACTCTTTACTTCCATCATTTGAGTTATTATTAACAAAAATGAATTCTAAATTTTGATAATATTGTCCTTCTAATGTTCCATATAAATTTTCTAAATAAGGTTTAGCATTATAAACTGGGATAATTACACTAACTAACATAACTTTCTCTCCTATCTTTTATTCTTTATCCGGAAGTATCTCTTCTCTACTATTACTTTATCATAACCATGTCTACTTTACAATTATCAACGAGTCAACTTTACACAAAAAAAGAACTACTTTACATAGTTCTTTACTTATTATAATTTGGTTGTTTCATTGTAAGTGCAACTTTATTTTTTTCTAAAAAAATTTCGTCTACATAACAAGTAATAATATCTCCGACACTTACTACTTCTGATGGATGTTTAATATAATGATCCGTTAATTTCGATATATGAATTAAACCATCATTTTTTAGGCCAACATCAACAAATACTCCAAAGTCAATCACGTTACGTACCGTTCCTTGAAGTTCCATTCCTACTTTTAAATCTTCTAAATGTAATACATCACTTTTTAAAACGGGAGCAGGAATCGAATCACGTGGATCTCGATTTGGTTTTTCTAATGTTTTCATAATATCTTCTAGTGTATAAATATCCGTACCTAATTCTTTTGCTAGTTTTTCTAAATCAAAACGAGCTTCTAAATTTTCTAATGATGCCGTTCCTAAATCAGATAAACTAGCATCAATCTTAGAAAGTAATTTCATTACAATTTGATAGCTTTCAGGGTGAATCCCAGTAGCATCCAATACATTCTCTCCATCCGTTATTCTTAAAAAACCAATTGCTTGCTCATACACTTTTGGTGTAAGCAATTTCTTTAATTCTTCTCTTGAATGAAATTTTCCGTGTGCATCTCGATACGTTAAAATTTTATCAATATGTTTCTTTGTTAAACCTGATACATATTGTAATAAAGAACGACTAGCCGTATTGATATTTACACCAACCATGTTCACTGCTTTACTGACTACAAAATCTAATGAAGAACTTAATTCTTTTTTTGATACATCGTGTTGATATAATCCAACACCAATACTTTCTGGATCTATTTTTACAAGTTCAGAAAGAGGATCTTGTAATCTTCTTCCAATACTAATCGCACTACGTTTTTCAACTGTTAAATCAGGATATTCAAGAATTGCAAGTTTACTTGCTGAATAAACACTGGCTCCTGCTTCATTGACAATTACATAAGAAAACTTTCTTGGACTTACCTTAATCGTATCTACAATAAAATCAACACTTTCACGACTTGCTGTCCCATTTCCAATTGCTACAATATCAATCTTATATTTTTCAACTAAATCTAATACAATTTTTCTTGCTTCCTCTACTTTTTTCACTGGTTCATGAGGATAAATTACTTGAATTTCTAATAATTTTCCAGTTGAATCAATCACTGCTAATTTACATCCTGTACGATAAGCGGGATCAAAACCTAATACAACTTTTTCTTTCATTGGTGGTTGTAATAATAACTTTTCTAAATTTTTACCAAAGTTATCAATCGCTACTACTTCAGCTTTTTGGGTTAATTCACTTCTAATTTCTCTTTCAATACTTGGTTCAATCAATCGTTTATAACTATCTATAATACTATCTTTGATAATTGGTAGCACAAATGATGTTTGATTCTTTATCAATTTCTGTTCTAAATAATCATATACAAGCTCTTTTTCTAATTCAATATTAACCGCAATAATCTTTTCTTTTTCTGCTCGATTCATCGCAAGTACACGATGTGGCTTTACACTTCGTACTGGTTCTTTATAATCATAGTACATTTCGTATACTCTTGTTTCATCCACTGCATTTTTCTTTTTCTTCGTTAAAAGAATTCCTTTTAAATACATTTGCTTACGAATCCATTTACGATAATAAGCATTATCACTAATCCACTCTGCAATAATATAGGTAGCTCCCTGAATTGCTTCTTCGACTGTTTTTACTTTGTCATTTAAAAACTTACTAGCTAACGTAGATACATCTCCCGTTGTTGGCTGTGCCATAATCATCTTAGCTAGCGGTTCTAATCCGGCAGCAATCGCATCTGTTGCTTTAGTTTTTTTCTTTTCTTTATAAGGTCGATATAAATCTTCTACTTCCACTAATTTCGTAGCTTCCATAATTTTTGCCTGTAATTCATCTGTCAATAATCCTTTTTCATCAATTAAACGAATAACATCTTCTTTTCTTTTTAATAAATTTACTTGATATTCATACACTTCATTTATTTTTCTAATTTGTTCTTCATCTAAAGAACCAGTTACTTCTTTTCTATAACGCGCAATGAAGGGAATTGTATTCCCTTCACTTAATAATTCTAACGTCTTGGTAACTTGATTCTTCGTTACTGCTAAACTAGCAGCAATTTCTTTTATAATTACCTCGTTCATGTTTCCTCCAATTAATACATATCATTATCTTCTAAGAATTTAATTACTGTTGCTTCATCTAAATATCCAACCATCATTCCTGTTGGAACTCCCGTATTTTTGTCTTTTCTTTCATCGACAATTTTTCCATTTTCTACTACTAGTAACATTGGTACAACCAATGAATTTTGTGTTTCTACAAACACATTTTGGATCTTAGTTATATCTTTTGGATCTGTTATATCAGAAATATCAAAATATTGATACTGTTTATCAGAATTTTTTGCAAATCCTTGCATAATTGGATCTAATTCTTGGCTAATCGTATCATCAGACCCAATGTAAATTAACGTTCTTTCTTGAATTTTATTTGCTTTTAAATAATCCTCTAAAGAAATAGTTACAAGTCCTCCACGAGAATTATAAAATAATACAATAAAGAAAATAAGTGATGCGATAGCAACCCCAATAATTGCTATAAAATATTTCCACATTCCTAATTTATAATTACTTTCTTTTGTTTCTTTCACTACCTTTTTACGTGGTTTACGTGCTTTCTTCTTTTTCTTTGCCATTTGATCAAAATCTTTTAAATCTATTACTTCTGTTTTATCATTCATAATCATCGCTCCTTTATCCTTCTAATAGTATTATAACATACTTTTCACAAAGTCGATATTTTTTTGAAAAAAAAATACTTAGTATTTTTACTAAGTATTTTATTTTTGTTCAAATTCATCTAAGAAATCATCAATTGTTAGAATCTTTTCATCGATTTCTTTTAACGACACCATCTCTTTTTCCATGCTAACTTCTTCTTTCACTTCAAAATCCGTTACATTTTGTAATGGCGCATCTAAACAAATCACATCCATCTTTTCTTTCATAATACTTCCAGTTGAGTAACGATCAGCGATAGGAAATTCTGTAATCTTTAGCGTACGAATTGTATCTTCACTAACCACTTGTAATAATTGTTTATTTGGCACAACAAATACAGTCTTAATATAATACGGATTCGTTTTTACATCACGAACTAATTGTACTCCTCTACGTGCTCTTGTTGTCTTATCAAACTCAGTTAATTTAATTCTTTTTGCCGTATTCTTCTCTGTTACTACTGTAACATATTCACAATCTTGATTAAATAGATTAGCACTTACAACATAATCATCTTTTAAACTAATTGCTTTTACCCCACTTGCTTTTACGCCTGTAACTGGAACTTCTTCAATATCATACCAAAGTCCATATCCCATATGAGTTGCGATAAATACTTCTTTATGCGTACTCATCATAACAGCAATTACTTCATCTTCTGCTTTTAACTTCATTGAAGTCATTGGTTTCGAATATCGTTGTACTTGATAATCAGATAGTAACGTACGCTTTACCATTCCATTTTTAGTAAAAGTTGTAATATATTCTTGCTTTTGAAAATCATAAACTGGAATACTAGCAATAATTTTTTCTTCCGCACGTATTTTAATAATATTGCTAATATGTTTTCCAAGTTCTTTCCATTTTAAATCTGGTATTTCATAAACTGGAACATATAAATAATTTCCTAAATTGGTAAATAGTAACACCGTATCCATGGTATTCATTTCATATTTACCAATCACATAGTCTCCCGCTTTTAATAATGTTTCTTCACTATTTGCTTGATAACTACGCTTACTTACACGTTTTACATATCCTTCATTGGTAATTACAACCACAACATCTTCTTTTGGAATCATTTGTGTTGTATCAATTTTAATTTCTGTAATTTCATCTTTAATTTCGGTTTTTCTTGCTACACCATATTCTTTTTTAATTCTTCTTAAATCTTCTTTAATGACACTTCTAAGTTTATCAGGATTTTCTAAAATAGCTTCTAACCCTTTAATAATAAGATGTAGATTTTTACTTTCCTCTTCTAATGCAACAACATCGGTATTGGTTAAACGATAAAGCTGTAACTTAACAATTGCTTCCGCTTGAAGTGGTGTAAAACCAAAGATATCAACTAAATTTTTCTCTGCATCACTTTTATTTTTACTAGAACGAATTACTTTAATTACTTCGTCTAAAATCGAAATCATCTTTAAAAAACCTTCAACAATATGAAGTCTTGATTTGGCTACTTCTAAATCAAATTTTGTACTTCTAGTTACAACTTCTAATTGATGTTTAATATAAGCATCTAATAATGGAATAATTCCCAAAGTCATTGGTCTATGATTCACAATTGCAACCATATTATAATTATAAGAAATTTGTAAATCCGTATTCTTAAATAAATAAGCTAGAATCAGTTCTTGATTCGCATCCTTTTTAATATCAATTGCAATACGAATAACATCAGTTGATTCTTCTCTTACTTCTAAAATTCCTTCAATTTTTTTATCTAATCGAATTTCATCAATTTTCTTAACAATTCCCATCTTATTTACATCAAAAGGAATTTCATCAATCACAATACGATTTACTTTCTTTTCTTCTTCCATATGATATTTTGCACGGACAATTACTTTTCCCCTACCAGTAGTAAAAGCATCAATAATTCCTTGCTTTCCTTCAACAATAGCTCCAGTAGGAAAATCTGGTCCTTTTACAATATCTAAAATCGTATCTAAACGACAGTTAGGGCTATCAATTCTCTTAATCGTCGCATCGATAATTTCCCCTAAGTTATGTGGTGGAATATTCGTTGCATATCCCGCACTAATTCCATTTGATCCATTGACAAGTAAATTTGGAAATTTACAAGGTAACACAGTCGGCTCTAAATCGGTATCATCAAATGTTGGTGACATATCAACCGTATTTTTTTTGATATCTCTTACCATTTCTGAAGCAATTTTAGAAAGTCTTGCTTCTGTATAACGCATGGCAGCAGCACCATCTCCATCCATAGAGCCATTGTTTCCTTGCATGTCAACAAGACAACAATTTTGTTTCCACCATTGACTCATTCGTACCATCGCTTCATAAACACTAGAGTCTCCATGTGGATGATAGTTTCCTAAAACATTTCCAACTGTCTTTGCACACTTACGATATCCATGTTCATGCGTATTTCTATCAACATACATTCCATAAATAATTCTTCTTTGAACAGGCTTTAACCCATCCCTTGCATCAGGAAGTGCACGATCTTGAATAATTGACTTAGAGTACCTTCCAAAGCGATCCCCCATAATTTCTTCTAATGGATAACTGTATATTTTTTCAAGTATTTTTTCCATTTTATCACCACAAACATTATAGCAAAGATCGATTTCTTTTGCAAAGAAAAAAGTGTGAAATCACACCTCTTATCTTACATAATGCTTCTTCTTTTCCCCACTTAGGAACTCAATTTGAGCAATTCTTTTTGCAAAGTCACTTACAATCTTTTCATTCATTGCAATATCATTATTACGATAAATCTGTTTAATTAAGTCATTCGTATAAGGCTTACTAAAAAAACAAGCTTGTTGCTTTAACTTTTGATAATATTCTTCATCTTCTCCCTCTTCAAAAAAAGAATCTCGAACATCAAACCACTCTTCAAAATGAGAATATTGTCTAACATTTTGAAATAAAGTTAAAGCAATTGTCAAATATTCCAATTGCTGTTCATAACTATCTTCAATTTCTTCATCGACATCATTACTATCTAGATTTTGAAAAACAGCATCTAAAATATGATACAATACATCCAATAAATAAATTGTACATTCCATCCTATTATCTGCCTCTACTGGATCAAACTCAGAATGACGAATTAAATTTTCTATTTGTTTAAAACAATCAAGTTTATTTAAATCTCTATTTTGAAACAATAATGCTTCTAAATCAGCCATTGTTAAATTAGTCTCTGCAGAATAATATAGTAACAGCAAAATTTTGTCACTATTTTGATATAAATATAATAATTTTTCAAAAAAACGTTCCTGATAAAGTTGTGCACTTTGTTTATGATTAATAAAATGCCTTTGTTCCATTGGTTTTTTTTTTGAAGAAAAACCCCATATATCAAACATAAAAAACATCCTGCCTTTCATTGCTCATTATTATAGCACGTTTTTTTCAGATTGCAAATTTACAGTAAATGCGATATTTTATAACAGTTAAAATAAAAAATTGAACATATTATTGTTCAATTTGATAATCATCTTCTAAAGAAAAATCAACATTTTCTTCAATCCATTCTTTACGTGGCTCTACTTTATCTCCCATTAAAACACTCACTCTTTTTTCAGCAAGAGCAGCATCCGTAATATGTACTTTAAATAATCTTCGTGTTTCAGGATCCATCGTTGTTACTTTTAATTCTTTAAAGTTCATCTCACCAAGACCTTTAAAACGTTGCACATAAGTACCTTTACTCTTATTTTTTTCTAAGTAATCTTTTCTCTCTTCTTCTGTCCATGCATAAACAACTTCTTTACCACACGTAATTTTATAAAGTGGTGGATCTGCTACAAAAAGTCTTCCCGTTTCAATTAGTCCCTTCATATAACGATAAAAGAATGTTAATAGTAGAATTTGAATATGGGCACCATCATCATCAGCATCGGTCATAATAATAACTTTCGCATAATTAGAATCTTCTGCTGTAAAGTCACTACCAACTCCAGCTCCAATCGTATGAATAATTGTATTAATTTCTTCATTTTTTAAAATATCTTCCATACGAGCTTTTTCACAATTTAATACTTTTCCACGAAGTGGTAAAATTGCTTGGAATTTATTATCTCTTCCTTGTTTTGCACTTCCTCCAGCTGAATCTCCTTCGACTAAGAATAATTCATTTTTTTTAGGATCCTTTTTTTGTGCCACTGCTAGTTTTCCAGATAAAGCACGATCTTTTTTCCCTTTATCTTTTCCATTTCTAGCCTCATCACGAGCTTTTCTTGCAGCTTCTCTTACCTGTTTACTCTTTACCATCTTATTTAATATTTTCGTTGCAATTTCTTTATTTTCTTCCAAGAAAAATTGTAACTTTTCAC
Source organism: uncultured Bacilli bacterium (assembly GCA_944332435.1). Taxonomy (GTDB): domain Bacteria; phylum Bacillota_I; class Bacilli_A; order RF39; family UBA660; genus MGBC107952. The sequence goes on from CALVJW010000009.1 coordinate 46,788, forward strand.
TGACAATACTATCCACTACATTACGAGCAGCAGGTGTTCCTAGTTTTCCCTTCGTTTGACCTTCAAATTGTAATAAAGCTTCCGGTATTTGTAAACTAATAATAGCAGTAAGTCCTTCTCTTGTATCATTTCCTTCAAAATTCTTATCTTTCGCTTTTAAATAGCCATTATTTCTTGCATAGTCATTAAATACACGAGTGAGTGCGGTTTTAAATCCAACTTCATGTGTTCCTCCATCACTCGTTTTTACATTATTAACAAACGAAATAATATTTTCTGAATAATCTTCAGTATATTGAAACGCAATTTCTACTTTAATCGTATCTTTGGTTCCTTCAAATCCAACAACATTATGAAGTGGTTTCTTGTTTTCATTTACACTTTCAACAAAAGCTTCTAATCCTTTTTCATAGTGAAATACTTTTTCTTTTTTATCTTCTTCATCAATGACTTCTACCGTAAGTCCCTTTAATAAAAAAGCACATTCTTGCATTCTTTCACACACCGTTGTAAAAGAAAACTTAGTCGTAGAAAAAATCGTATCATCAGGTAAAAATCTTACTTTCGTACCAGTTTTACTAGTTTTTTCTATTTTCTTTAATGGAATATCTACTTTTCCACCATCTTTAAAACGAATAAAATGTTCATAACCATCACGTTTAATCGTTACTTCTACCCACTTACTAAGGGCATTTACAACACTAGCACCAACTCCATGAAGTCCACCAGATACTTTATATCCACCTTCTTCAAACTTTCCACCAGCATGAAGTACAGTATAAATAACTTCTGGAGTTGACATACCAGATGGATGCATTCCCGTTGGAATTCCACGACCTTCATCTTCAACACTTACTGTTCCATCTTCATGTAAGATAATTTTAATTTTCTTACCGTAACCATTAATTACTTCATCAATACCATTATCGACAATTTCCCATACTAAATGATGAAGTCCACGTTTATCAGTTGACCCAATATACATACCAGGTCTTTTACGTACTGCTTCTAAACCTTCTAATATTTTTATCGAACTTTCATCGTATGCCATACTTATCACCTAGGTCATTATATCAAAAAAATCAAAGTTTCTCAAATAAAATAGTTCTTATAATAGAAAAAAACATGGAATAATCCATATTTTTTTTCGTCTTTAACATCGCGGGTAAGCCATCAAAATTTTCCAACAATACCTTTTTCTATCTTTATGAGAGAATAGATTTTGAGATGGTGATAACTGGGCGCACCCCATAGAAAGCATTGCCAACATTGTCGTAGGCATAGTAACCATTAAAGCCCACGCACCAAGTGGCCTTCGTCTCCGAAACAGAAGGAGTACTTGTCCAATATCCAAAAGTACTATTTTCAGCGATATTACATCCATATTCTGTACATCCCAAAGTATAATCAAACAACCATTTATATTTTGCTTCTCCTGGTTGTGGAAATTCAGATGGTAATTCAGTTCCCTCATTATATGATGAATCCTCTAACCAATATGCTAAATCTTTCCCTGGTACTGTTGCATCGAACTCGGTATTTCCAGTAATTTTTGCTATCTCATTGGCTTCGATTAATCGTGCTGTGCTTTTAACATCGTCATGCCAATTATTAGCATC
>CALVJW010000010.1 GCA_944332435.1 uncultured Bacilli bacterium
ATTATTATTTTATGATTTTTATGAACCAGAGCTTATAGATAGCATTAGTGGTTACGAAAACTTTACAAAAGAAGAGATTCGTGAACAAATAAAAACGTGTTTAAATTTCGATGAAATTGAACACGAACAGAAACATTATCTTATTCAATTAATTGAAACGATAGATGAAGTAGAAGAAGAAATAACGAATCGTTTTTATTCTATGTTAGCAGTTATTCAATTGTTCTATTATTATGGAGAAGAATTATTAACGACCAATGAACAAGTGATTATTTGCTTTATGGGAGTCTATTTAAAAACAAGTAGAAAAGAATTAGAAGAAACAGTTCCTGTTTTATTAAACTCAAGTATTGTATCTTCCATTATTGAAGAATGTGAAAATGATGTTGGAGAAGCCGTTCAGTATTTATATGAAAAAAAGTTAGAACTTATGTCACAAGGACATTCTATTAGAAAGAGGTTGCTTAATTAATGACGTATCAAATAAGATTAAAAACATCATCAGAGGAAATGCCCATTTTTTATGAAATGGTATTATCTATCGAAAATATGAAAAGACGATTATACCAACTGATAGATTGCCATTACGTTGAAATTGATGAATACTGTGGGATTGAGGACTTTAACGTCGATGATTTATTTGCTACTTGGAATGACATGATAGAAATCAAAAAATATGAAGAAGATATTCAATTATTTTATATAGACTTGATGAGATATATTGATAACATGATGGGAAGATCAAAAGTAGAACGATTATTTTTAATGTTAAGTCTTACAAAATTATTTTTAGCTTACCCAATTATTACTACTTATCCAGAAAATAAAATATTATTGCTAGCAAAAGTTTATGAAACAACACCAATGATTTTATTATCTACTACGGAAAGAATTATTTTGGATAGAGAGTATTATGAAGAAGTAACAAATGATATTTCGTTAGGAATAACAGAATATAATCGTGTTTATAATCAAAAATTAAGTTTAGAGGATGAACAAGAATTGCAATTACAAAAAACAATTAGTTAAGAATAGAAGAGGGATTATATGCAGTTTGATTTTAATACTTATACGAAAGAGTATATTGATAATGAAGCAATCAAAAAATTTGCTAGTAAAGCAAATGAAATAAAAAAGAAATTTGAGACAAATTTAAAAGAATTAAAATGGTTTCAAATGAGTGAGTACGTTGATAATGCAGAGTTAAAAGAGATAAAGGAACTTGCTGTTCATCTAAAGGAGACAACTGATGTTCTATTAGTGGTAGGAATTGGGGGCTCTTATATGGGAACGCAAGCAATTTTAAGTGCGATGTTACCATACTTTAAGAAGACACAACCAGAAATTATTTTTGTTGGGACTTCTTTATCTAGCGAATATTATTATGATTTAATGAAATATTTAAAAGAAAAACGAGTGAGTATTAATGTAATATCTAAGTCAGGAAATACGATGGAAACGATTACGGCTTATGAATTATTGATGAAAATGATGCATAAAAAATATACGAAAAAAGAATTAAAACAGCGAATTTATGTTACAACTAATATTCACCAAGGAAAATTGTTGGAAGAAGCGAAAAAGAATGGCTATCGTACTTTTTTTATTCCAGATGACATTGGAGGAAGATATTCCATTTTAACTTCTGTTTCCTTATTTCCTCTTGCTGTAGCAGGAATTGATATTATCGAATTTTTAAAAGGGGCAAAAGAAGGAAGAATGTACCTAAATTACGCAAGTATTTATGCAATGGTACGAACCATTTTATACGAACGAGAACGCGTAATAGAAGCTTTTACTGTGTATGAACCAAAACTATATTATTTTACGGAATGGTTAAAACAATTATTTGCAGAATCAGAAGGGAAAGATTGTAAAGGAATTCTACCAATTTCAGTAGTAAATCCAAGAGACTTACATTCTTTAGGTCAATTTATTCAAGATGGTAATCCATGTCTTTTTGAAACAAACCTTTATGTTGATACTTGTAGAACTGTCACTTTGGAAAAATACCATGAACCAATGCATGATATTGAGCACTTAGTATTAGAAAAGGTTTGTGAAGCACATACAATGAGTGGTAGCCCATCTAACATTATTACATTAGATAGTATTAATGAATATCATCTTGGAGAAGCTTGTATGTTCTTTATGATGAGTGCGGCTATTAGTGCATATTTAACTGATGTAAATCCTTTTGATCAACCCGGAGTAGAGACATACAAAGAATTAATCGCACAAAATTTAAGAGTTTTAAAGTAGGAGGATAAGATGAGTTTGAAATTAGATTGTAGACAATTAAAGAAAGAAGAATTATTAAAGTTAAAAGAAAAAATAAAGAAAGAAGCATTGCAACCAGTATTAGCTATTATTCAAGTTGGAAGTGTCGATGCGAGTAATATCTATATTCGAAATAAAAGAAAAGCTGCTGATGAAATTGGGATTGCAACAACACTATGTTCTTTTCCAGAAGATGTTTGTCAAGAACAGTTACTTCAAAAAATTGATGAATTAAATATAGACCCTAATGTGAATGGTATTTTTATTCAACTGCCAATTCCTACTCATTTAGATGAAGCAGAATTAATTAATCGCATTGATCCTAAAAAAGATGTTGATGGACTTACAACAATGAATTTAGGAAATTTAGTTAGTGGAAAACCGTTATTAACACCTTGTACACCAAATGCTGTAATGGATATTTTAGAACAGTTAAATTGTGATATCACGGGAAAGAAAGTTGTGATTATCGGTCGTAGTCGTTTGGTAGGAAAACCATTATTTCATCTATTATTACAAAAAGATGCAACGATTACACTGTGCCATAGTAAAACAGAAAATTTAAAAGAATATACTTTAAATGCGGATATTTTAATTACTGCAGCAGGAACAAAGAAGAATTTAATTACAGCTGATATGGTAAAAGAGGATGCAATTATTATCGATGTTAGTATTATTCGGGATGAACAAAATAAGCTACATGGCGATGTTGATTATGAAACAGTAAAAGAGAAAGTGACATATGTTACACCAGTACCTGGTGGAGTTGGCCAATTAACTGTGTTAGAATTAATGAAAAATACTGTTCAAGCACAGGAAATACAAAAGCAGTATACACTAACAAAGAAACGTTAAAAGAGTATCACTTAAGATATTCTTTTTTTGTATCTTATTGTGCATTCTGTCATTTAATATATTGAAGGAGGCATGTTATGAATGAAATTTTATCTATCATTTTATCTAATTTCATTCCTATTTTAGGAACATGTATTGCAGCAATCTTAGGCTATGTAGGCATGTGTTTAAAGAAAATAGTAGAGGATACAATAAAACAAAAAGAAAAAGAAAAAATTGTAACTTCTACCGTTTATTATGTTGAACAAATTAGTAAAAATGATAACCTAAGTAGTGCTGAAAAATTTGTGGAAGCGAAGGAAAAAGCAAGTTCTTGGTTACGAGAAAAAAATTACAAATTTAGCGATACAGAATTAGATATTATGATTGAATGTGCAGTAAAAAATTTAGAATAAAATAATAAAAAGAAAAGTAAAAATGTAACATTGACATAATGACTATTATCTTATACTATATAAGTATAGGAGGATGATTTATGTTTTGTGAAAAGTGTGGTGCAAAAAACGAAAAGAGCTCTAATTTTTGTGAAGAATGTGGAGCACCATTAAAGAAAGGAACGAATAAAAAAGAGAGAAAACCAATATCTAAAAAAACAAAAATGTTAATAGGGGGTATTGGAGCTACAGTTGTTATTGTTGTTGGTTTATTTGTGTTATTAAGTAATATGTTTACACCTGAAAAAGAGGCGAAAAAATATTTTGAAGCCATTATGAATCAAGATATAGATGCATTATATCATTATGTGGATGTAAAAAAGAGTAAATTAACAACCAAAAAAGTGTTCAAAGAAGTAATGGAAGAACAATTAAAAGATGAAACAGATTCTAAGGAAGTAATTAATTACAAAGTAACAAAAGTGAGTGAATCACTAGATGGACTATATACGGGAGTCACCATTAGCTATGTATTAGAAGGTTCTAGTTCTAGTAAAGAAGTAACTATTACACTAGCAAAAGATAAAAAGAATAAATTTTTATTCTTCGATAATTGGAGAATTCAAAACGGAGTATTAAAATGTGTTGAAAATAATCAACTAAAAGTATTAGCTGGTTCTAAAGTACGTATTGCTGGGGTAGAACTTACAAAATCTGATTTAAATAAAAAAGAATCAACAAATAAATTTGATGTTTATGATTTGCCAGCAATGTTCCGTAGTGAATATCCAGTTGAGGTAACATTCCCATTTGGTTTTGCAATTAAAACCAGTTTTATGCCAAGTAGTTATGGAAAAGTAGAAACAATTGAATTTGATGAAACAGATTTATCAGAAAAGAATACCCAAGAAATCATTGGTGCAATTAAAAAGAATTTAGAAACTATTTATAATGGAGCAATTGCTAATAAAGATTTTGCAGATATTAAATCAAACTTTGAATATAAAGATGGGGATTTATCAGATTTAGAAGATGAATATAATGATTTAAAAGCTTCATTATTAAAAAGAACAAAAAAATTAACAAAGATAACATTTGACACGATTGAACTTCGTGACCTTGATATGAATGAAGATGGAATGTTAGAATTATATTTTAAAGCATCTTATGATTATGAAGTAAAGTATAAAGATGGGGATGAAGAAAAAACATCATCAGATGACAGTACAATGTATGCTTATATGACATTTGATTTTGCGGATGGATATCACTTAGTTGATATGGACAACTTAAATTATTATTTCTATTAGGAGGTTATTATGGCAAAGTTTTGTACGAATTGTGGTAAGAAATTACAAGATGGAGAAGTATGTACTTGTAAAAAAGAAATGAAAGTACAAATAAAAGAAAGCTTGAGACAAGTATTCGAATTGGGAAAAGGATTATTCTTAAGTCCAACAGATACTGTAAAGAAATATGTTGAACAAAGTAATATTTGGTTATCTATTATTTTATTGGTCATTGGTGGGCTAGTATCTGGAATATTTTCACTTATATTTGTAAAAGAGATTGTAGGATTTGCTTTGGGAATGATGTTTGGAGTCTCTTCATTATTTGGTAGTAGCTTAACAATGGAAATTCCGTATTTACAGATATTTATGTCTATAGTAATTACTGTAATTATTATTTATTTTACAGAAGCATTTGTTGCTTATCTTATGTTAAATAAATGGTTTAAAATTGATTTTGATTATAAAAAAATGATACATTTATTTGCAGCACTTTCTATTTTTACAACTCTTGCATTTTTAATTTCTATCGTAAGTATCTATTTATCCATTTATATCGTTTATGGATTATTGCTTACAGCAGGAATTATGACAACGGTTGTATTTGCTCTTTCTATAAAAAAAATCTGGAAAGTCAAAGATGAGCAAGTTATGTATACGGTTGTAATTACGCTATTAACAGTTACTTTACTAATTTTACTTGTAATCCCAAGATTATTTGGATAGACATGAAATTTCATGTCTTTTTCATTTACTAGTTAATATGAATTTAGAAGGATAAAAATATATTGAAAAAGGAAGTATGCGGGGATTTTTGAAATGAAAATCAGAAATGATTTCTTTTTTTGTATATAAATGATTTTTCTGGTACTTAATAGAAACGAAAGGAGAAATAATATATGGCACGTCATAAAGTAGAAATTTGTGGCGTGAATACTGCGAATATTAAAGTATTAAGTAATGAAGAAATGGTAGAATTATTTAAGAAGTATCAAAATGGAGATGAGTTTGCGAAGGAAGAATTGATACAGGGAAATTTAAAATTAGTTTTATCTATTTTAAAGAAATTTACTGGTCGTGTTGATAATATGGATGATTTATTTCAAGTTGGATGTATTGGCCTTATTAAAGCAATTGATAATTTTGATTTATCCTATGATGTGAAGTTTTCAACTTATAGTGTTCCTATGATTTTAGGAGAAATTAAACGTTATTTAAGAGACAATAATTCGGTACGAATTTCGCGTAGTATTAAAGATTTAGCTTATAAGACGTTAAAATTAAGAGAAGAGCTTACAAATGAGCGGGGAAATGAACCATCCCTCGAAGAAATTAGTAAATTATTAGGTGCTAGTGAATTAGAAATTAGTCAAGCTTTAGAATCATTAAAAGATACGGTTAGTATGTATGAACCAATTTATAATGATGGTGGAGATACCATTTATTTGTTAGACCAATTAGAGGATAAATCACTACAAAAATTTCCTATTGAATATCATATTGCTCTTCGAGACTCTTTAAAAAAATTGAAGGCCAAAGAACGTTTTATTTTAACAGAACGTTATTTAATTGGAAAAACACAAATGGAATTAGCAAGTGAAATTGGAATTAGTCAAGCCCAAATATCTCGATTAGAAAAAAATGGAATCGATAATTTAAAAAAAATGATTTTATAATCATTTTTTTCATATAATGAAATAGGTGGTAAGATGAGACTTTCAGATTTACAACACAAAGATGTTGTTAATATGGTAGATGGAAAAAAAGTTGGAAATATTATTGATGTGTCATTAGAAAGTAGTACGGGGAAAATGGAAAGTTTAATCGTGGAGAAAAGTAAGTTTTTCATTTCAATGTTTTCTAGTAAAGACGAGATTGAAATAAGGTGGGAACAAATAGAGAAAATTGGGGAAGATGTGATTTTAGTAAAAATGATCTTCTAGATTGTCAAGCCATAATAGTTATGATACAATGAGACTGGTGATACAATGAAAGTTTTACTTAGAACGGATTTATTTAATACAGTAGAAAAAAGTGGAGTAGGAAGGGCTATTATTCATCAAAAAGAAGCATTAAAAAGAAATAATGTAGCATATACAACAGATCCAAAAGATGATTATGATATCGTACATATTAATACAATCTTTCCTCAATCTTATTTGGCGGCAAGAAAAGCACACAAGCATGGAAAAAAAGTAGTGATGCATGCTCATTCTACAGAAGAAGATTTCCGTAATTCATTTATTGGTTCTAATATTATGGCACCACTGTTTAAAAAATGGATTACGATGTGTTATCGACAAGGAGATATTGTACTTACTCCAACTCCTTATTCAAAATTGCTATTAGAGCAATATCATATTGGAAGACCAATTATTCCGATTTCCAATGGGATTGAATTAAATTATTTTAAGAAAGAAGAAAATTGGAACTATGAATGGCGTAGAGAGTTTGGCTTTGATCCAGATGATAAAGTAATTATTGCAGTAGGTCTTTATATTGAACGAAAAGGAATTTTAGATTTTGTTGAACTTGCAAAACAGTTACCAGAATATAAATTTGTTTGGTTTGGTTATACGAATTTAAATACGGTTCCCAAAAAAATAAAAGATGCGGTAATGACTAAATTAGATAACTTATATTTTCCTGGATATTATCCAAGAAATTTACTTCGTAAAGCATATGCAGGAGCAAACCTATTTTTCTTTCCTACTTATGAAGAAACTGAGGGAATCGTTTTATTAGAAGCACTTGCTAGTAAAACACCGGTGTTAATTCGCGATATTCCAATTTACGAAGGTTGGTTTGAAGATGGTAAAAACGTATATAAAGGACAAAATAATCAAGAATTTAAACAAAAAATTATCGATATTGTTGAAGGAAAGTTGCCAGATTTAACGGAAAAGGGCTATGAAATTGCTGAAGAACGTAGTATTGAAAATGTTGGTAGGCAGTTAAAACAAATTTATGAAGATTTATTAGAAAAGTAGATTCTGTCTACTTTTTTTGATAAAATAAATATGGTGAAATAATATGCAGCATAAAATTAATATTTTTATATGGACACTTGTTATTATCCTCTTTTTTTCTGTTACTTATTTAGAGATGCAAAAGAGAACTATGTTGCAATCTTACCAAGTAACGTTAAATGCTGGAGCTGAGGTAAGATTTTATACAAAAAATAAAAAACAAGCAGAACAAATTGAAAAAGAAATAAAAAAAATTGATGAAAATGAAGAAATGAAGTTAATAGAAAACCTAGATGCCGTTTTAAATGAACATGGACTATCTACCTATTTTATTCATGTTGGTGATTATGTAAAGGTAGGAAATCATTATGAAAATGACACTTATCAAGTAGCGGTTAATACAAAACAAAATACCCTTTTTCGAATTTTATCGTTAGAAAATCAAGCTGTCTATTCTAAAAATGTATTTGAGCAAGAGGAATTTGATCGTGTAATTATTATCGGTAAAGAAGTTCAAGATGTAGATAAGATTGCTACTATTCTTACTAAGAAAAATTTAACAGAAGGTAAGAAAATTGCAAAGAAAGAAAATGTCTCGGTATATTGGTTAAAAGGGGAAAAAGAAGTGCAAAAAGTATTTAACAAATCGTAAGAAGCCAAAAATCAAATAAAAAGTAAACAATAAGTCCAGAAATTATCGCATGAAGAACACGGGCAATAAAGTATAACTTATAAGAGATTCCAGTATTACTTAAAATACTGATAACTTGCATATGCACACTAAAGCCACCAAATGATAAAATCATCGCACTAAGAGAACTTTTTAAGGATAGAGGAATATGTAGTTTACTAAGATAGTTTAATCCTTGCGTCATTTCAATCATCCCACTAACGATTCCTTGTTCGAAACGGTTAAAGTGAAAAATTTGATTTAGGATTGTTGATAGTACTAAAAACATAGTAACTGTTCCAAGTACAAGTAATAATGTTTGAATTGCTCCCATGACTGCTTCCGTAACAATTGTCCCTAATTTTTTCGGGTTATGCATTCGTTTTTCATGCATTTTGTTTATTGCTTTAACAATCGAACAATGACTTTTTTCTTTTTTACTTGGTAAAACATTACGAAATAACACGCCAATCATAAAATTTGTGATATAATGAGAAAGTAGGATCAGAAGCCCTACTTCTTTATTATTTAAAAATAAAATAGATACCGTACCAAGAATAAATAAGGGGTTAGAAAAATGAGAGAATGTTAAAATTTTTGTTGCTTCTTGTCTTGTAATTAGGCCTTTATCATATAATTCTTTGGTGTATTTTGCATTACTAGGAAATCCAGAAATCATGCTCATAACAAAAATAAAAGCGGTATTACTTCCGATTTTAAATACACGAGTCATAAGTGGCTTTAATAATTCACTTACTAGTTCAACAAATCCAAATTCAATTAACAAAGTAGATAAAATAAAAAAGGGAAATAATGAAGGAAAAATATTATCTTTCCATACACGAAAGGAAAAAGAAACAGTTTCCATGATTTCTTTAGAAGAAATTAATATTTCTACGCCAATGAGTAGAAGCAATGTCATGATACCGATACTAATACTTTTTTTACGCATAATAAACCACCTTTTTATCTAAACTATATTAGAGGGGATGATGAAATGATTACTAAAGTATATGAAAAAGTAAAACAATTTATCAAGGAAAATAAAATCTTTGTTTTAGTAATGTTTTTTATTACAGTGAGTAGTTATATACCATTACCATATTATATTTACGCTCCTGGAGGCCTTGTTGATGTGAGTGATCGTTTTTCTATTGATGATGGACATCCAAGTAAAGGAAGCTTTCATATGGCATATGTAAGTGAATATTCTGCAACGTTGCCGATTTATTTGTTGGCGCTTGTAAAAGATGACTGGGATATTACAAAAAAGGGAGAAGTAGTTGCTTCTAATGAAACGGAAGAGGAATCAATGATTCGAAATAAATATTTATTAGAAGAAGCAAATCAAGATGCTGTAGTGAATGCCTTTCGTTATGCCAATAAAACTTATGAAATTACAGAAGAAAAATTATATATTACTTACATTGATGAAAAAGCAGATACGCAGTTAAAAATTAATGACCAAATTTTAAAAGTTGACGGAAGAAAAGTAAATTCTAAGAAAAGCTTACAAAACTATTTAAAAACAAAAGAAGCTGGTTCTATAGCTACATTTGAAGTATTAAGAAATGAAAAGAAAGAAATAGTAACAGGGAAAATGTTACAGATGAATGGAAATACGAAAATTGGTATTATGATTACTAGTTTACGAACATTAAAGACAAATCCTAAGATTACGTTTGAATTTAAAGAGTCAGAATCTGGACCAAGTGGTGGTCTTATGATGAGTTTAGCAATTTATAATCAATTAATAGAAGAAGATATTACAAAAGGAAGAAAAATTGCTGGGACAGGAACCATTGATGCACAAGGTAATGTTGGACAAATAGGAGGAATTGAATATAAAATTATGGGAGCAGAAAAAGAAAGTGCTGATATCTTTTTTGCCCCAAGCGGGAAAAATTATCAAGATGCAAAAAAAATTGCGAAAGAAAGAGATTATCATGTAAAAGTAGTAGAAGTAAAAACATTTGATGATGCTTTAAAAGCATTAAAATAGTACAAGACGAGTAGTTTTTATTCCTTTAAGCATACTCTTTTTTTATTGCTATAATGATAAAAACATGGTAAAATAGGCGAGCAGAAAGAAGGAAAAAAGAATGAAAAAAGTTTCATATCAAGATCTCTTAACTTTGCTAAGAAGAGAAATCGAAGAAAAGGAAAAGAAACAAGCTTTATTAGATGAAGTGAATAAAAAATTAAAATTGCTCGATCGAGTATTAAATTATAAAGGAAAACAGAATGTTTCTAAATATTTTCAAAATGTGGGGATAACAAGATTTGAACGTTTTTTTCATAAAAAGCCTAAAGTTTGTATGGGTGATATGTATGGTTGGACATATGACATTGTTTTTTTTGCTAAGCGTATAAAAAATATGTCACCTCAACAACGAACTTTATTTTACCAATATACTTTTGGCAACATTTCAACAAAGGTTCAGGACCGTTTTGTCCGTGATGTAACAGAATTTAAAAAGCTAGCGGGCAAGTCCAATCTGAGTAAACAAGAAAATTTGATGCTGACGAAATCTTTAATTAATATTACAACGTCATTATCGATGATGTTTCATTCTTATTATAAGTTACAAGATAAACAAAAAGAATTACAGAATGAATTAACGAAGACGACAACATTAAGTGATTTAAAACGATTATTGCAAAAGTTAGAATATGTTCAATATTATTATTTTACAGAAAAAGATAAGAGAATTTTGTTGTCGCTTGAATCTTGCCATAAAAAAAGATTAAAACAATTAGAAATCTTTTGTAATCAGCATAATCATGAGTGGAAACAGCAACAAGAAGAAAAAAAGAAAATTCTTTCAGAAATAAAAAAAATAGAAGTAAGTCGTCATATTGTTTCAAAAAATGCAAACAAAATGGTTACTCTTGTAAAAGAAGATACACAATTTGATAAAGCGATACCAGTAGAATTACAAACAGAAAAAGAAAATGTTTATGTTACCAGTTTATTTCAATTGTTAAAGTTAGAAGCAAATTTAGAAAGTTTAGAAAGCTATTTACCTACGGTAGAATTTAAAGATTATTATTTATTACGTGATGGTTTACTAAGAAAAGTAGAAGAAGAAATAGAAGAATTAAACAAGATAAAGAAAGACGTTAGTAATGTAGAAGAACGAAGTTACTTGGAAGAAGAGGTGTTACGACTTCGTCATCTTTTTGAATCTTTAGAACAATATTTTCAAAAACAAGAAATAGAGCAGCAAGAACTTCCAAATGAAACAATTTTTGAAAACGAAATCATCTATTTACTACAACCTAGTGGTATTCCTTATATTATGAAAGATATTAAAAATCAATTAGAAAAAGAACAAATTCCTTATTTTATAAAAGCTTTAAATAGAATAAAACAAGGGACGGTGGATTTCGATATTCGAAAATTAAATAAGTTTAAAGAAGGAAAAGGTTATTTTGGTGCAAGTGATGTATTTGAAGCAAAAGCTGGACAAATTAGAATTTTATTTCAATATTTAGGGGATCATAAAGTAGCAGTACTCATGTATTTTATTAAAAAAGATAATCATACGACCGTGTTGTTACGAGAAATGATGAAAGAACGAATTGCAAATTGCGAGGAGCAAGTGCAAACCCTTAGAAAAAAGATTACCAATCATACTTTAGATTCTACCATTCTTAAACAGTCTTATGAAACAGAACAAGAGTTACTAGAAATGTTTGCAACAAAAGATAAAAAAGTAAAAAAGAATTATTCCTTGCGATAGTCTTTTAAATTTGTTATAATATACCCTGAAAAAATGGAAGTGATAATATGCCAAGTATGGTAGCACATACTTACTTTGCAAAAGATGTGTACAAAAAATTAAAACCAAAAATAAAACGAAAAATGGATTATGATACGTTTCTCGTATTTTCTAAAGGGTCAGATTTGTTTTATTATCAATATCTTGACTTTTTTCATCATCAAAATTTATCAGATTTTGGATTTTATATTCATGATAATCGTACAAAAAAATTTTTAATGGAATATGTAAATCATATTTTAAAATATCGATTAGAGAAAAATGAAGAAGCAATTGCTTCTTTATATGGAATGATTGTTCATCATGTATTAGATGTAAAAACACATCCATTTATCTACTATCAAACGAATATTAAACCATATGAGCATAAAGAAATGGAATTATTAATTGATTTATATATGTTGGAAAAAAGAGAAGATATGAAACCATGTAAAGTAAATCTTCATCGTTTCTTATTCCCAAAAACGTCTTATTCTGTTCAACTTCGTAATTTATTAAACCGTCTTTATCAAGATGTATATGGAGTTCCAAGAATGGGGAATGCTTATTTATCTTGTTTAGAACAAACGCATTTCATTGTTCGCTATTTTATGACTGATCGATATGGGATTAAGTTAACCATCTATCGTTTACTATCTAAATTGCCATTTGTTCCAAATCAAATTGTATGTAACTCTTATGCAAATGATTTAAGAAAAAAAGTGGTATACTTTAATTATGAACATGATAGATGGTGTCATCCATGTAATAAAAATGAAACAAGTACTGCTAGTTTTTTTGATTTATACCATGAAGCGATTGAACGTGCGGTGGAAATTATGAATGAAGTACATGAAGTATTGGTTGGAAAAAAAGATGTAAAAGAATTAAAAAAGATATTTGACAATGCATCCTGTATTACGGGAAAAGATTGTGATATTAAATATCCAATGAAATATTGTAAAGAAGGAGAAGTTTAATATTTCTTCTTTTTTTATATTTTAATTGACATAAAAAGCAAAAAGATAATTGACAGAATAATTAGAAAAAATTATACTAAAGATAAGTAGTATAGTAGATAGGAGTATAAAAAGTGGATCAAAATAATTTAATGAATGGATTTGAACATTCGAATTCCAATAATCAAACTGGAGGAAATCTTAATTCTAATATAGAAAAACCGTCAAATCAAGGAGAACAATTAGTCACAGAGACAAAGCAAACACAAAATATAGTCAGTCAAACATCTCAAGTAGGAGGATTAAACCAAACTAATATAACAGGAAATAGTATGGGAATTTCTATGAATCAGAGTAGTGTTGAGAGTATTTCAAATGGACCCAGTGTCAATGTTAGTGGCGAAATAAATCAAGCAGTACAGTCAACCTCAACTATCCATTCAACAATGAACGGAACTCAACCTCAAAGAGAAAATATAGGCAGTGTTACAGGACAACAAACTATGAATATGAATTCCTCACAAGGAAATGCAACACAAATGAATCAACAAGTTTCATCTCAACCTTCATCTAAAGTAATTGGTGGGCAAACAATTACAAATTCAGATGAGGAACTATTGAAAGCATTTGTAGGAAAAAACTATGATAAAATTACAAAAAATTCGTTCAACTTTGCTGCTTTTTTTGGCAATTCTTTATATTTATTTTATAGAAAAATGTTTTTATATGGATTGTTGTTATTTTTCATTAACTTATTCATTATAAATGTAGTGGATGGCTATTTTGTTGCAACACTTTATTATTTAGCAGTTGGAATCTGTATGAATAAATTTTATCTTTCTTTTGCAATGAAAAAAATTAATAAAATTAAATTTGTTAATCAAGGAAAAGATATGAATGAATTAAAACGTATTTGTGCTTCTAAAGGAGGAACAAGTATAGGACTTACCATTTTAGGAGCAGTTTTACAAATCGTTATTGGCCTAATTATATTATTGATTTTATTTTTTGCAGGTATTATTTCTGGAATTGGGGCAATTTTTTCTAACACCAAAATTCATATTAATCAACCATCTGATACAACGGTAACAGAAGAAAAAATTTATGAAGGTGTACTTTCCTATGATACGAATTTCCATATAGAAGATGAATTCTCTATTGTAGTACCAAGTGTCTTTGAAAACGATTCTGATACTTATAGTTATGATTATGAGTTTGATTCTAATTTGGGTATTTTTGATAGTTGCGAAGTTTCACTTGGATCTGTACAGGGCTATACATCTTCTAAAAATTTAATTAATCAAATGGTTCAATACCATACAGCGGATAATCTAGCCACAGTTTCACAATATACAAAAAATGGAATTCAATGGGATTGGTTTTCTTATCAAAATTCATTTGGTACGCAATACTATTATGCAACAACAAAAGATAATAAAGTTTATTTACTTTCTTACGAAGTAGAAGAGGATGCTTCAACTGAGTGTGAAACATATCGTGGACAAATTATCGATTCCATTCAGAAAAAATAATGATGAAGAAATGATGCGGAGATTCCGATCATTTTTTTCTTGTTATCTTGGACTTTTTTTATAATTTTTGTTACAATATTTGATAGGTGATGCATATGACAAGAGAAGAAGTTGATAAAAATAAAATTACACCAATGATGCGTCAATATTTAGAAATTAAAGAAGCAAACCCAGATGTTATTTTATTTTTTCGTCTGGGAGATTTTTATGAGATGTTTTTTGAAGACGCTATTTTAGTATCACGTGAATTAGAACTTACATTAACAGGAAAATCTGCAGGATTAGAAGAAAGGATTCCAATGTGTGGAATTCCTCATCATGCGTGTAATGTTTATATTGAAAAACTAGTAGATCGTGGCTATAAAATTGGAATTTGTGAGCAGCTAGAAGATCCTAGAACAGTAAAAGGATTAGTAAAACGTGGGATTGTTCAAATTATTAGTAAAGGTACCTTGATGACAGGAGAATCTTTAGTAGAATATGAATCTAATTATATTGGAAATATTCTTGATTTTACTCATGCATATGGAATTAGTTATTCTGATATTTCAACAGGGGAAATCAATGTATTATTAGTAGAACATAATATATCAAAAGTGGTAACCGAAGTAGTAAGTTTGGGGTTAAAAGAAATTATCGTATCAAGTAATGTTGACAAGCGTATTTTAAGTCTTTTGAAAAATCAGTTTAAAATTGTTACAACCGTATTTGATGAAATTGATTCATTAAAAGAATATGCTTATATCTATGAAGATTTTGGAGATATGCGTTATATTCAAACCATTAAACATTTACTTACCTATATTACCCAAACACAAAAAAGAAATTTAAGCCATTTACAAAAAGCAGTTATAAAAGAGCAAAAAAATTATTTGAAGATGGATGTGCACACAAAAAGAAATTTGGAATTAACTGAGACATTACGCTTGAAACAACGCAATCATTCTTTAATTGATTTATTAGATAAAACGAAGACAGCGATGGGGTCACGTAAGTTAAAGAACTTTATTGAAAATCCTCTTGTTGATAAAGAAGAAATTAATAAACGATACGATGTCGTAGATACGTTGCTACAAGAATTTATTTTAAAAGATGATTTACAAAAAGCTCTTTATGAGGTATATGATTTAGAGCGTTTAAGTGGTCGTGTTGCATTTGGAAACGCTAATGCAAGAGATTTACTTCAGTTAAAACAATCTTTGGCCGTGTTACCAACAATTCAAACTATTTTAAAACAAATTAACTTTTATCATACAATTGAAACAGTAGAAGAATTATGGAAGTTGTTAGATAACAGTATTTATGAAACTCCACCGATTGGGTTAAAGGAAGGTTATTTAATAAAAGAAGGTTATAATCAAGAACTAGATGAATTAAAATCACTTCGTAAAGGTGGAAAAGATTTTGTTGCCAAGTTTGAAGCAGAGGAAAGAGAAAGAACAGGAATTAAAACATTACGTGTTGGCTATAATCGTGTATTTGGTTATTATATTGAAGTATCAAAAGGTCAAACTGATTTAGTAAAAGAAGAATATGGTTATGAAAGAAAACAAACTCTCTCTAATTGTGAACGATATATTAGTCCTATTTTAAAGGAAAAAGAAAGTATTATTTTAAATGCCGAAGAAAAAATTATTGATTTAGAATATGAATTATTTATTGAAATTCGAAATAAAATTAAAGAGTATATTCCTAGATTACAAGAAATCGCTAAAGTAATTAGTGAAATTGATGTATTGCAATCTTTTGCAACCGTAACAGAGTTACATCGCTATGTACGGCCGACTTTAACGGAAAAGCGAACATTACGTTTAATTGAAAATCGTCATCCGGTTGTTGAAACGGTTATTCAAGGTGAGTTTGTTGCAAATGATATTATTATGGAAGAGAGTACTGATATTTTATTAATTACAGGGCCAAATATGGCCGGGAAGTCTACTTATATGCGTCAGTTAGCAATAACAGTAATTATGGCACAAATTGGATGTTTTGTTCCTGCTAAGGAAGCTATATTACCTGTGTTTGATGCAATTTTTACAAGAATTGGAGCAAGTGATGATTTAGTTAGTGGTGAATCTACGTTTATGGTAGAAATGAATGAAGCAAACCATGCAATTAGTAATGCAACAAAAAATAGTCTTATTTTATTTGATGAATTAGGACGTGGAACAGCGACTTTTGATGGAATGGCATTAGCACAGTCAATTATTGAATACATTCATAATGAAATAGGTGCTAAAACATTATTTTCAACTCATTACCATGAATTAACTGATTTAGACAGCACACTTACTCATTTAAAAAATATTCATGTTAGTGCTTATGAAGAAGATGGAAATATTGTTTTTTTACATAAAATAAAAGCGGGTAGTGTTGATAAAAGTTATGGAATTCATGTTGCAAAATTAGCAGGTCTTCCAAATAAGTTAATTCAACGAGCAGATGCTATTTTAAAAGTATATGAGACAAAAGAACAGAAACGAGATATTAAAATTCAAGAAAGTTTACCATTAGATGAGTTATGTGCTCCAAGGACTTCAAAGATAGAAGAAGAATTAACAAAAATCGACCCATTATCAACAACTCCGATGGAAGCAATGAATATACTATATCGATTAAAAGAATTAATGAAAGAAGGAAAATAAACATGGATTTATTAAAAAAAGAAAATTGGTGGCTTTGGTTATTAATTGAAATATTCGGACAAGGAATTGGAATATTTATTCTGGCAGCATTATTAAAAGTATATAAAAAGAATGCTTGGTATAGTAAATGGTATTATTGGTTAATCGGAGTGCTTTGCTGCTTTTTTCCTGCTGTTATTATGATTTTAGTATTAAGTATTCAATTAACAGTAGAATGCGCAAAAAAACTAGATGTAGCAGGTAGTGAAGTTTATGCTCTTCCATATGTATGGATAGTTGGACTCATCGTACCAATCTTAGGATGGATATTTCTTGCCGTAATGAATATTTATTTAACCATTTTTATCATTGTTGCAATTTATAAAGGAAAAGCAGAACGTTTTATTCATAGTTAAACGAGATATGTTATACTTGAGGATATTTAAACTTTAGTATTAACTTTGAAAAAATAAGAAAATAAGTTACTATTTTTCTTATTTTTTGATATAATGAAAGCAGGTGATTTTGATGGAACAACTAAATAGAACGGAACTTAGAAAAAAAATCATGACGATTCTTTACCAAATTAATGTTTATGAAAAACATAAAATGAAGTATCAAATTGATGAGGTAATGAAAGAAGTGTTACCAATTGAAAATGAGTTTGTAAAAGATGTTGTTTATGGAGTTACAACTTATAAAAATGAAATCGATCAGTTAGCTAATAAAGTATTAGATGGTTGGACGATTGATCGTTTGGGAAATACAGATGTTGCCATTTTAAGAATGGGGATTTATGAACTTATTTATACAGATACTCCACCAATTGTTGCAATTAATGAGGCTATTGAACTGGCAAAAGAATATAGTGATGATAGTATTAGAAAAATGATTAATGCAGCTCTGGATAAAATTTATCATGAAAAAGAAGAATAAAAAGGATAAAATTTGCATTTTATCTTTTTTTGTGATAATATAAGCGTACTTATTTTTAAGGGGGGATTTTATGTATCATGCATTTCAAGTAGAAAAGGATCAGTTATTAGCAATATCAGATAAAAAAGAATATGTACGCGTTATGCCAATTACAAGAAAATCGAAAGAAGAAATCTTGATGGAAAATAAAATTGAGGCATATGAAACAGCTATTTTAAACGAAGAAAAAGCAAAAAAGGAATACGCTCATAAAGAAGAGCAAAACCATAAAATTGCAATTATTTCGGTACTTTTTATAGTTATTGTTACAATTTTATTAGCAGCTTTAGCACTATGTTTTATGCCATTAACACCACTGGTAAGTAATGTAGGTTTTATTAGTTGGATTGTTAGCTTTGTAGCTGGAATGTTTATTACTGATAAAGCTTGTTCTAATGAACAATACTATTACAATAAAATGTTGGAATCAGATAAATTAATTGAGATACTCCAACAAGAGATAACGAATGAAAAACAACATAAAGATTTTTTAAATATGGCAACTTTTTATGATAGCGTAAAACAGCCAGACAACTCAATTAGCAATGAACGAGTTGAAGCTGAATATAATAAGCAATTAAAACAGCATTTTTTAGAAATTCGAGCAGAGCTTAAAAGACTACAACAACTTGCAAAACAGCAAGTATTACAAGAAGGTATTAAGGTTGCAATGGATGATAATGATGACTTTGATATTGTTACAAATTCAAAACAAAAAAAGAAACTAAGATAGTTTCTTTTTTTAGATTTTTCGTGAAAACTATTTACACATACATTTGTTTGTGATATGATGAATAATAGATAGGATGTGGCAACATGGAACATGATAAATATCTAACCGTTGGAGCACTTACAAAATATTTAAAATATAAATTTGATACGGATAATAATTTAAAACAAGTGTTTTTGAAAGGTGAAATTAGTAATTTTAAAGCACATACGAGTGGTCATTTTTATTTTTCAATTAAAGATGAGACAAGTAAAATTAATGCAATTATGTTTAGTAGTAATGCTAGTAAAATTAATTTTGTTCCTCAGGATGGAATGAAAGTATTAATTGCGGGAAGAATAACAGTATATGAAGCAACTGGTGGATACCAAGTATATGTGAATGACATGATGGAAGATGGTGTTGGAAATCTGTATGTTGCTTTTGAAAAATTAAAAAAGGAATTAGAAAAAGAAGGATTGTTTGATCCAGCACATAAAAAGAAAATACCGGAAATTCCTAGTAGAATTGGAATTATTACGGCCCCAACAGGAGCTGCAATTCGTGATATTTTATCAACAATAAAAAGACGATTCCCAATTTGTGAAACAATTTTATTTCCAAGTTTAGTCCAAGGAGAAGCTGCAGCAAAGGACATTGTAAAGAATATTCAACTAGCAAGTCACTATGATTTAGATGTATTAATTATTGGGCGTGGTGGAGGCTCTATTGAAGATATGTGGCCTTTTAACGAAGAAATTGTCGCACGTGCTATTTATGACTGTCCAATTCCTACAATTAGTGCAGTAGGACATGAAATCGATTTTACAATTAGTGATTTTGTTTCGGATTTACGAGCACCTACTCCAACAGGAGCTGCGGAACTTGCTGTCCCTAACCTAATGGATTTGAAAAAACATATTAATCAATTACAAATAAGATTGAATGAAAACTTAAATCAAAAAATTAATTATAATAAATTATATTTGGAAAATATGAAAAATTCTTTTGTAATAAAAAATCCAATTATTATGTATGAAAATAAAAAACAAATGGTTGATACGTTATATGAAAAAATAGTAAGTCTTATAACGAATAAAGTGGATATGGAAAGAACACATTTGGATCATTTAAAAGAACATTATATTTTAAAAAATCCAGAGGAATTAATGAAACTTCCAAAATTAAAATTGGCTAGTATGATTGATAAATTAGAAGTAATGAATCCACTTGGAATTTTAAAACGTGGATATACAGTAAATTATAAAGATGATTCTTTAATCACGAGTGTTCATGACATTAAAAAGAACGATATCCTTACAACGGTATTTCATGATGGAACGGTATCGGCAAATATTATTAGTATAGAGGTGAAGAAAGATGGAGAAAAAAGTAAAATTTGAAGAACAAGTAAAGGAATTAGAAGCAATTATTAATGAATTGGAAAATGGAAATATTGATCTCGAAGAATCAATTGAAAAATATACTAAAGCAATGAAATTAGTTAAAGAATGTGATACGAAATTAAAAAATATTGAGGAAACGGTTAATAAAATTGTTGCCGAAAATGGTGAATTAGAGGATTTTGAAGTAACAGAAAATTAAATTAGTTAAAAATGTCAAATTGACATTTTTTTTAAAACATAGTTTTATTTATCATTTCCATAATAATAATGTAGTCTATATTACTACAAGGAGATTGATTCTGATGTTTAAAAAATTAAAAAATCAAACAATCATCATTCTTCTTTCATTATTTATTATGCCTACATCGATTCTAGCTTATTCTTCTTATTTAATTCCAGGTGGTGAAAACATTGGGATTGAATTAAATAGTAAAAATGTTATGATTGTAGGTTTATATGAAGTAAATAATCAAAATCCTGGAAAAGACGCAGATTTAAAAGTAGGAGATATGATTGAATCAGTCAATCAGAAAAAAGTATCAACAATTGAAGATTTAGTTCAAGCATTCGATTCAAATTGTGAAAGTGCTAGTATTACATATATTAGAGATAATGAGAAATTGCAAACAAATTTAAGTTTGACCAAAGATAGTAATGGAGTATGTAAAACAGGACTTTATGTAAAAGATAGTATTACTGGATTAGGAACACTTAGTTTTATTGATCCAAACACAAAAAAATTTGGTGCATTAGGACATGAAATTATTGAAAAATCAACAGGAAGATTATTGGAAATCAAAGATGGAAAAATATTTCATTCTGATGTAACAGGGATTGAAAAAAGTGAAAATGGTGTTCCTGGAGAAAAGAATGCAAGATTTTATTCAGAAGAAGTAACTGGTACTATCAAAGAAAATACTGTACATGGTATTTTTGGAACCTATCAAGAAACATTGCCAAATAAAAAACAATATAAAGTAGCAAAACCAGAAGAAATAAAAAAAGGGAAAGCAAAATTACTTACTGTATTATCTGGTAATGATGTAAAAGAATACGATATTGAAATAACAAAAATTAATACAAATATGAGTCAGAAAACAAAAAATATTGTATTTAAAATTACCGATCAAGAATTGTTAAATCAAACCGGTGGTATTGTGCAAGGAATGAGTGGTAGTCCAATTATTCAAGATGATAAGATTGTTGCTGCTGTCACACATGTTGTTGTAAATGATCCTACTCGTGGATATGGAATTTTTATTACAAATATGTTAGAAGAAGCAGAAAATTAGAGACTCTTGTCTCTTTTTTTGTTATACTATAATTGGATAGGAGAAAATAATTATGGCATCAGCAATTATTCATATTTGTGTAGCAAAAAAAATAAATGAAAAATTAAAACGAGACGAACATGTTTTCTTTTTAGGAGCTATTGCACCTGATATTAGTAAGTTAATTGGTGAAACAAAAGAAAAATCGCATTTTTTAACAACAACAAAGCGGAATGTTCCTAATATATTAGAATTCATGAAAAAATATAAAAATGATTTAAATCATGATTTTGAATTAGGTTATTTTATTCATTTATATACTGATAAACTTTGGTTTGATGGTTTTATTGATCGTTATATTTTAGGTGATAGTATTCGATTGTTAGATGGAACAAAGGTTCCTATGAGCGAAGAAGAAGCATATTATTTTGTGTATAATGATTATACTAATTTAAATATTCAATTATTAGATGAATATCAGTTGGACTTATCCCTTTTTTATTTACCAGTCTGTTACTCAGATACTAAAATTGATGAAATTCCCGTTGATAAGTTACAAATATTAGTAGATAAAATGAGTCTTATTATTAAAAATTCTACACAAAATGTATCATATATGTTTGATATGTCGACTGTAAAACAATTTATTGAAGAAGCGAGTGAAATCATCTATAAAAAATTAATTGAATTTCATATTATATAAAAAAATATCAATGTTTTCATTGATATTTTTTAAAAATAAGCAAAGGTAGATGCTACGAAAGAAAGAATCATGATAATTAATAAAATAATTGCAACGATTCTTTGATAATTAACTTGTTTTTTTTGTTTTTTCTTTTTACTCATTTTCACACCTCAATTAACATTATACTAAAATTTTATCTAATTTGGAATATTTTTTTTCTATCATTAATATCTTTAAGTGAGGTGAAAGAATGAAACAATTGGACAAACTAACAAACAAAGCAAAAAGTAATAAAAAAACTCTTTTATTTTTAGTAATTTTATTTATAGTAGGAATCATTGCTGGATCGTTATTTATCACTATTCTAAATACATCTGATAAAACTCTAGTAAAAGAATATTTAGAGAAATTTATCATGAATTTACAACAAAACAAATTAGATTATACTGCTTCTTTTATTAGCTCTTTAATCTCTAATTTATTTTATGTTATTGTAATTTGGTTATTAGGCATTTCTGTAATTGGACTACCGATTATTTTATTTTTATATTTTGCAAAAGCATTTATTCTAGGATTTAGTATTTCTAGTATTTTATTTCATTATCAATTAAAAGGTATTGTTATTGCATTTTGTTATATTTTTCCTCATCATATAATAAATGTATTAATATTTACGCTTTTAGTACTTTATTCTATGCGTTTATCTATTAGAATAAGTAAAACATTGATTGCTAAAAAAAGTCTTGATTTTAGGCTTATAATGAAGAAATACGGAATTATATTAGGAATCTGTTTAGTTGGTAGTATTATTACTTCCGTATTAGAAGTATTTGTCATGCCAACGTTATTAAAACTTTGTATGAGTATTATTTCATAGATATCGAATACATGTGATATCTTTTTTTTATGTAATATGATATAATACAAGCTAGGTGATGTCATGAAAAAAGTTGTAATAGGAATGAGTGGGGGAGTCGATAGTAGTGTTGCTGCGATTCTATTAAAGCAGCAAGGATACGATGTAATTGGATTATTCATGCGTAATTGGGATAGCTTAGTAAATAACGATATTTTAGGAAATCCGGATTTACAGGGAAATGATATTTGCCCACAAGAACAAGATTATAATGATGCATTAAAGGTATGTGAAAAAATAGGGATTCCACTACATCGTGTTGATTTTGTTAAAGAATATTGGGATTATGTATTTACTTATTTCTTAGATGAATTAAAACAAGGTAGAACGCCAAATCCAGATATTATGTGCAACAAGTATATTAAATTTGATATGTTTGTAAAAGAAGCAGAAAAACTAGGCGCTGATTATATTGCTACGGGGCATTATGCTAGAATAAAAGATGGCAAATTATTACGTGGTATTGATAGTAATAAAGATCAAACCTATTTTCTAAGTCAATTATCAGAAACACAATTAAAAAACGTGTTATTTCCAATTGGTGATTTAGAAAAGCCTGAGGTAAGAAGAATTGCTGAAGAATATCAATTAGTAACAGCTAAGAAAAAAGATTCAACTGGTATCTGTTTTATTGGTGAGAGAAATTTTACACACTTTCTTGAAAACTATTTACCAAATCAACCAGGTGATATGATTGAAATTGAAACAGGTAAAAAAATCGGTGAACATATTGGTCTTATGTATTATACGATTGGTCAAAGAAGAGGATTACATGTTGGTGGTAGTAAAGAAAGAATGTTTGTTGTAGGGAAAGATTTAAATAAGAATGTTTTATATATTTCTTATGGGAATACAGATTATTTAATCAGTGATGCTTGTATTATTGATACGGTTAATTTTAATAGTGATGTACGTCCAACCGCTTGTACAGCAAAATTCCGTTATCGTCAACCAGATAATGATGTAACGCTTGAATATTTGGAAGATGGAACGATTTTAGTAAAATATCCTCAGGGAGTAAAATCAGTTACACCAGGACAAGCTTGTGTTTTATATTTAGGAGAACAATGCCTCGGTGGAGGAATTATTAAAGAAGTTCGTAAAAATGGAAAAAAACTTTGGTATCTGTAATAATTGAAATTGAATAGTATAAAGTTTACTATTCTTTTATTTTATTATACTTTTACTTTACACTTGACATTTGACATGTAAGTGATAAAATGTTAATAGGAGGTTAAAGAATGGAACGACTAAATGAAATTTTACATGAATTAGGAATATCAAAAGTGAAGTTGGCCAAATTTTTAGGTGTATCAAGACAAATGATTTATAATTATCTTGAGTTAGACGATATTAATAAATGGCCAAAAGATAAAAAAGTGCTACTATTAAACTTATTGGGAATAAAATCAGCTGAGGAATTAAATAAGATTAAGGTAGACACAGATTATATATTAAGCGTAGAAACCCGTATGAACACCGTATTGGAAGAAGCCGACGGAACGGCAAATGGTAGTGGCAAATCTTTAGCCGGACTAAAAAAACGCGATCAAGAATTAGCAAACGATATTATCGATGTTATGAAAGAACGCTTAGAAGAAGATAAAACGGACGAAAGTTATCATATTTTTAAATACTTGTACCATTTTATTCAGTCATTAGACTCATCAAGAGAATTAAAATATATGCTAGCGTATGTTTCTAAAGCAGCAGGGTTTACAAAACCATTAGAATTTGCATTTGATGAAGAAGAACAATTCGTATTTGAAAGTATTTTATTTTCAGCAATGACAATTTATAATAATGGCGGTTCAAGTCCAGCAAAGATTGCTGAATCACATCGTCGTTTTGTAAATCAAATCGAACATAAGATTGAAGAAAAAATGAGTCGTACATTGGAATTAAATTCTGCAAGAATTCAAGCAATGAAAGAACTTGGCTATACTACTGTTACTGAAGAAAATTTTAGAGAAGTTCTAGAAAAGATGGCAGAAATTGATACTCGCAAAATATCAAATTTAAAATAGAGTAGGGAAGCACTACTCTGTTTTTTTATTTATTATATATATAAGTCTATTTTTTTGTTTAAGTCCCCTCTTCTAATCACAATAAAACAGTAGGGTAGAAGAAAGTGTTAAGTCCCCTTCTAATCATACACTAATGATATTTACAATAGTAGAGATGATTTATATTTATAATAGAGTATCAGTTTATTTATAAAATGTAATCGTATATTTAAAATAAATATGGTAAAATAATAATATCGTTATAAAGTGATAAAATACAATTAAATTAACTTTTATAAATATATAAATAATTAATTAGATTGAAAAATTAATAATCGAGAATTTAATTGTATTATTTATTAAAATTAAATTATATCAGCTATTATCATAAATACTAATATAATATAATAATAGTAATAAATGATGTATTAATCAAAAATAATGGACAAATGAGAAAGTATTATTTTTTAATAAATGAAGAACTATAAGCCTAAAATAAGAAATATATCTAACTTACTATAATGTATATTATGTTAACTTCTGTATTTTGAAATAAATATGTTGATAAAAGAGCAACAAAATATTTTACAATAACATGTTATAAATTATTCTTTAATATTTACTTTTTGCTACCACTTTGATATGCTATTTATATAATAGTCTGGAGTGAAAAATATGAATATTAATACGTTGTTATTATTATTGTGTTTTATCCTTTTAATTATCATATTAATTAATTTAATAAAAACAAAAAATACAAGTGTAACAAAAGAAAATTATAAAAGATATTATAGCAATAATTATTACTATCGTAAAAGAAACTATTCTAAAACTAAGAAAAAAGATGCTAATATAATTGGAAAAAAGGGAGAAACTAAGATTATTAATTTACTTAAAAATCAATCTATTCCTGGATATTATAAAATTTTAAAAAATATATATTTGATGGGAGATGGTGAAAATCGATCTGAGATTGATGTTTTACTAATTCATGAAACGGGATTCTATATTATTGAATCTAAAAATGTAAGTGGTGCTATTTACGGTAGTAGTTATGATAAATCATGGACAGTAAAATATTATCGCAGTCAAACTACCTACCCTATTACAAACCCAGTTCATCAAAATTACGGACATATTATGTTTTTAAAAAACATGTTGCATTTAACAAATGATAGTTATTTTAAGTCTTTTGTTGTATTTAGCGATTATTGTAAATTATCAAAAATTAATTTATGTGATAATGATAAAACAATTGTTATACAACAAAATCAATTAGTAGATACATTAATAAAAGAAATTAGTAATGCTACTTATAAACCTTTTTCTAAAGATAAAATTGATTCATATGAATATGTTTTAAATGCTTTTTGTAATAAGTCACAAGATATAAAAGAAAAACATATTGAGCGTTTAAAACAAAAAAATTAACATATTTTACCACTCTATTTATGAATACTACAATCATTTTGGTTCATAATAGTAATGGGTGATTATAATGGCAAAGAATAAGAATAACAATAATGCAAAAGCAAAAAAAACAAATAAAATAACAAATGCTAATGCAAACAATGTTAACGATAATATTGGATTCACAAATGAAGATAATTCTAATAGATCTAATATTGACGCTAAAAATTGTAAATAACCCAAAGAAAAGAGGCAATTATATGCCTCTTTTTTGCTTCTCCCCTACTCTTTGAGTTGCTGCATCAATATATTCATGAATAATATCTAAGTTTTGTTCTTTTTTGTAATCACGATAAGAGCTAACTTCTAAATGAGATAATTCATTAGGTAATTGATTAATTAAATAAATTTTATCAAATGATTTCCATTGCTGATATAATTCTTTTAATGCTTGTAGTTGATTTTCGCTAATTAAATCTAAATCTATTGGTAATTGAACTTCAACTATTTTTTCTCCACTAATAGAGAAAGAATAATCATCATTTAATACTAAAATCGTACCTAAATTTGTTAAGTATTGTTCGATAATATCATAAGAATTTTCTATATCAGGAAATAAGTCGTTTACGATTTTTTCAAGAATTAAGTAATGTTTTTTTCGACATTTTTCCATTCTTAGCATAAATTTATTGATTGGAGAATAGACTTGTCCTTCATATTCTGCAATTTGTAGTTGTTCTTTTGTTAGATCTTGATTAAAAATAACGTATCCTTTGTTCATTCTATCACTTCCATATTAGTATTATAACACATATTTTATAAGTTATAAATAATGAATTATATTAGAATTGTGATTCCCATCAAAATACAACCAATAAAAAAGAATAAAATACTAACTTTTTTATGTTGATATGTTAGAGACTCTGGCATTAGCTCATAACAAGCAATATGTAGCATAATTCCTGCAATTATGGAAAATAGTATTCCTAAAATAAAATCATTGATTATCGTGCTTAAAAATAAGAATGCTAGTAATGCTCCAAATGGTTCTGATAAACTAGAAATAAGTGTATACAAAAAAGCTTTCTTTTTACTTTTCGTACTATAATAAATAGGAATAGAGATACTAATTCCTTCTGGAATATTATGAAATGTAATAGCTAGTGCTAAAGAAATTCCTAATGATATATTTTCATGCGTTGCCATAAAAGTAGCTATTCCTTCCGGAATATTGTG
Organism: uncultured Bacilli bacterium; assembly: GCA_944332435.1. Lineage (GTDB taxonomy): Bacteria > Bacillota_I > Bacilli_A > RF39 > UBA660 > MGBC107952. The sequence goes on from CALVJW010000010.1 coordinate 27,931, forward strand.
TAAAATGATTGCAATCATAGAAAAAACACCAATGTGATATAATCCCCTACTCTGTTTTACTTGTTCTACTGGGAGTGATGCATCAATAAAAATAGAACATAATATTCCTATTACGATAAAAATTAAAACAGTTAAAAAGGACGGAAATGGTAAAAAAATAGTATCTAATAGTTTATTTGCCTCTGGAATTAAGTCAATAAAGGATACTGTAATCATAACTCCCGAAGCAAAGCTGAGGCTTGCTGCAATCATTTTCTCTTGCTTTTTAACTTTGAAAAAAATAAAGACACTTCCTAACATGGTAGAAAAACCAGCGATAGTTGTAAGTAAAAAAGCTAATGTAGTATTAGACATAGTATCACCTAATGTAATTATATGATAAGATTTAATTATTAATAAAAGAGATTACTCAATATAATCTCTTTTTAATTTTATTAATTGTTCTTTTTCTTCTTTACTTACTCGTTTAGAATCTCTAATTTTAGAAATTGCTTTATGAAAAGTCCAATCATCAATTGTTGTTTCTTTTAAAAATGCAGTTGTTTTTTCTTTATACTTTATATAACAAATTGAAATTAACCATGCATTTGCCATTTTTACATAATATTCATCTGATTGAATCATATTTGATAATTTTAGTACTGTATCAATATAGGTATCGTTTATATAATAATTTAATAATAAAACTAAGCCAAAACGAATGCTCCAAGGATTATTAGAATGTAAATAGGAATGGATATTTTTTAATCCATCTTCTTGATGTTTTTGAAATGATTTTAAACTAGTACATACAATATCATTTATAGCCCAATTATCAATATAAGGAATAAAATATTCTAAGTAACTTAGTCGTTCAGAAAAAGTCATTTTTGCTTTTGCGATTACTAATCCATATAGTAATATTTCTTCATAACGATCCATTTTATTAATAGATAGAAAATTTTTATAATCACCTTTTGAAATATTTTTGGCTATAGTTTGTAAAATAGGTGTACGAATACCACGTAATGGTTTTCCATCTAAAATAAGCCTTTGTTGAAATTTCTGATATGATTCTTCAGCAAGAGAATCTAGATAATTTAAAAATTGTTGATAGTCTTTTTGATTCCAAATAATATTATCGAATGTCATTTAAAAACGATGTTCCACTTCCAGGATAAGTAAGATTAAAGTTATCCATAATCGTTGCCCCTATGCTAGCAAATGTTGTTAAATTTTCTAGTTGTTTTGGTTCTTTTAATCTGTTAGCATAAATTAGTACTGGTATATTTTCTCTCGTATGATCTGTTCCAATATAAGTTGGGTCGTTTCCATGATCTGCAGTAATAATTAGTAAGTCATCATCTTTTAACTGTTCTATTATTTGTGGTAAATGTTGATCAAATTCTACAATTGCTTTTCCATAACCTTCTACATCTCTACGATGTCCATATTTTGAATCAAAATCGTTTAGGTTAGCAAAACATAATCCAGTAAAATTTTCTTTTTCTGCTTCGATAATTTTATGAATTCCATCTAGGTTATCTTTTGTTTTAATACTTTTTGTTACACCACAATTGTTAAAGATATCACTAATTTTACCAATTGTATATACAGTATAATCATTTTGTTTTAAATAGTCTAATACTGTATCGTGAGCAGGATCTAATGCATAATCATGGCGATTACTTGTTCTAGTAAAGCTACCAGGTACGCCAATATATGGGCGTGCAATAATTCTTCCTACTTTCCATTTTTCCTCTTTGGTAATCTCTCTTGCATATTCACAAATACGGTATAATTCTTCTAATGGAATGACTTCTTCATGTGCGGCAATTTGTAATACTGAATCAGCAGATGTATAAACAATAAGTGCTCCTGTTTCCATTTGTTCTTTTCCAAGACGTTCAATAATTTCTGTTCCGGAAGCATCACAATTACCAATTACTTTTCGTCCACTAAATTCTTCTATTTTTTGTATTAATTCTAATGGAAATCCATTTTTTGTATAGGTTTGAAATGGTTTTGTTGTAATAATCCCCATCATTTCTAAATGACCTGTTAAAGTATCTTTCCCATTGCTTATTTCTTCTGCTCTACAGTAATATCCTATTGGCTTAACATTACTTTTTCCTACTAAGTTTAAAAAGCCTAATTTTTCTAAATTTGGTAATTGAATATTCGTTTTTTCTAAAATATGTCCTAGGGTATTTGTTCCACTATCATGAAATTTTTCTGCATCCTTAGCTCCGCCAATACCTAAAGAATCTAAAACGATTAAAAAAATGCGATTATACTTCATATTACTTTTTCTTTCCTTCCTTTTTTTCTTTATAGCTCGTATTAATTGTTTTAATGGCTGTTTTTAAATCTGAGAACGTTTCTACTTCGTATTGACCATCTAGTATAAATGGTCGTGCAATTCCTTTGATTGATTCATCTAACTCTGTTTGTATATCTGTGATTGCTTCGTACTCTTTTCGTGTAATATGATCTGGTAGAAAAATGTTTAATTCGTGCATTGCACGTATGATTAATGTTAAATTTAAATCTGTTATACCACAAAATAAGTCAAAAGAGTTATATTGTAATAAATGTTCTGCATTTTTAATATAATTTTTAGCAATGTAATATTTTAAAATTTCATTATGAATATATAATTTTTTTCCTTTTGAATAAGATAATCCTTTTCTAGTAATGTTTTCTTGAATTTCTAGTGGTCGAATTGGTAATACTGTCCCACTACTACTAATAAGGTATCCTAAATCCATTTCTTTATCAATTTTTTTCATATGTCCTCCTAGTTTTATGCATGTGGATGATTTTTATAATTTTCTTTTAATAAATCATTTGACACATGGGTATATATTTGTGTTGTTGAGATGTCTGAGTGTCCCAGCAATTCTTGAATGCTTCGTAAATCTGCACCACAATCAAGTAAATGAGTAGCAAAACTATGTCGTAATGTATGAGGGGAAAATGGGGTTGTAATATTTTTTTCTTTTGCTAGTTTTTTTATCATTTTAAAAAAGCCTTGCCTTGTAATGGGAGTACCATGATTATTTAAAAATAAATAATCGGTTACTTTCTTTTTCATCAATTCATCTCGATATCCATCCAAATAAAGATGTAAAGCTTCCAATGCATAATCACCAATTGGTAAAATACGTTCTTTGCTCCCCTTCCCCATCGTTTTTAATACTGCATCTTCAAAATTAATATCTTGTTTTTTTAAAGCAATTAATTCGCTTACACGTAGTCCCGTTGCATACATGAGTTCTAACATTGCTTTATTTCTTGCACTATAAGCATCGGTAACGGTAATATCTAAAAGACGCGATACTTCTTCTGTAGATAATACAGTTGGAAGTGTTTTCTTAATTTTAGGAAGTTCAATTAATTCAATTGGACTTTTTGTAATTACTCGCTCCATCAACAAAAATTTATAAAATGTACGAATACTAGAGATGTTGCGTGAAATGCTTTTGTCGCTCATTTTACTTTCTTTTAAGTATTTTAAATATTCTTTAATATCTTCTTTTTTGATTTGGTTTATTTTAACATTTCGTTGTTTTTGAAATGCATAATATTTTTCTAAATCTCTAGCATAAGATTCAATAGTATTGGGACTATATTTTTTATCAATTAGTAAATAGTCTAGAAAATCTTCGATATAGTTTTTAAACTCGTTCATTATAACCAATCCTTCTTTTTAAAAATATAGGTTACAAAGATTGATAAGAGTAAAGAAATGAAGAGAAGTGTTGGAAATGCCATTTTGGCTTGATTGAACCACCCTAAATGAACATTCATTCCCATAAACGATGCAACCATAGTTGGAATTGTAAAGACAATCGTAATTCCTGTTAAAAACTTCATAACGCGGTTTAGATTATTAGAAATAATAGTACCATAAGTTTCTGTTAAACTAGCAAGTAAATCTTGATATAAGTTAGCCATTGCAATCGCTTGTTTATTTTCAATAATTGCATCTTCCATGAGAATATTATCACTTTCAAAAAGCGGTAATATTTTCCCAGCTAGGATTCGTTCTAATACAAGTTCATTAGAAGTAAGCGAATTTCTAAAATATACTAAACTTTTTTCAATTTGTAATAATCCTTTCAAAGCATCGTTATTTGTTGCTTGATTAATCCATTTTTCTTGTCTTTTTAATTCTTCTTGAATTTGTTGTAAGTAAAGAAGATATAATGATGCTACTTTTAAGAATACTTGAATCGTAAAATTTGTTTTTTCTGTTGGAATTAAAACTCCTTCTTCAAGTAATTCGGCAAAAAAATCTTTTCCATGTTGACAAATTGTCATAATGTATTGGTCTGATATTACAATTCCAAGTGGTAATGTTTTATAGCTATTTTGTGTTTTAAATGGCAATTTTAAAACAATCAAAGTTGCTTGATTGCGAACTTCAATTCGCGAAGTTTCGTGATTATCTAGCATTTTTTTTAATAGTGAAGCATTAATATTCGTTTTCTCACTTACAAAATTTAATTCTTTTTCATCATAATGATATAAGTTAATCCATGATTGTGCTTTTATTTCGGTTATTTCGGTAAGTTTTTTATTTTCATTACTTTCATAAACTTTTATCATATTATCACCATCTTTATTATACACCTATCTTTTTATTTCATAAAACAATATCTGTCAAGTTGACAAAAAAAAAGAATAATTTCTTATTCTTTTAACAATTCTTTAAAAATTGTTGTAAGCGTTCTGTTTGTGGATTAGAAAATAAAGTTTTCGCATCTCCTTCTTCTAAGATTTCTCCATGGTCCATAAAAATAACACGAGAGGCGAATTGTTCTGCAAAATGTAATTCATGAGTAACAACTATCATTGTAATATTTTTTTTCGCAACTTCGATAATTAGTGACAATACTTCACCAATCATTTCTGGATCTAAAGCACTTGTTGGTTCATCAAACAAAATTACTTTAGGATTCATCATTAACGTTCGAATAATCGCAATTCTTTGCTTTTGTCCCCCTGACAGTTCAGATGGATAGACATCTTTCTTATCTTCTAAATGAATTTGTTTTAAATATTCCATAGCTTGCCTTTTTGCTTGCTTTTTTGTCATTTTTTTATTTAATACTGGTGCCAATGTTAAATTTTTTAACACTGTCATATGTTCAAATAATTGAAAATTTTGAAATACCATTCCAATATCACCATGTAACTGTTGATAGCTATTGGAGTTAATTTGTTTTCCTTCAAATAAAACTTCACCCTTAGTTGGTATTTCTAATCCATTTAAACAACGTAATAACGTTGATTTTCCGCTTCCACTAGGACCAATAATTACTAATTTTTCATTGGGTTTGATTTCTAAATTAATATTCTTTAATACTTTTACGTCATCAAATGATTTTTCTAAGTTTTTAATCTGAAACATGATTCAACTTCCTTTCTCCATATTTCATAAGTTTTGATAATAAGAAAGTGAGAAGTAAGTAAATGACAGCTGAAACCATAAGTGGAAAGAAATAATCATACGTTCTAGAAGAAATGATATCAGCGGCTTTAATTAACTCAACGATTCCTACATAACCCGCAATTGATGTTTCTTTTACTAATGTAATCATTTCATTTCCTAACGCTGGGAAAATACGAATTAATGCATCTTTTAGTAAAATATAACGCATTGTTTTACCATAAGATAATCCAAGTGTTTTCGCAGCTTCTCTTTGTCCTTTGTCAATGCTCTCAAAACCGGCTCTAAAAATTTCTGATACATATGCTCCGGAATTAATTCCAAAGGTTAAAATACCAACTAAAATTGGAGATATATGAATGGATTTAAATATAATATAGTAAAGGATCATTAATTGTAATAAGGTAGGAGTCCCACGAATAATGTAGATATAAGTATCACATAATTTGCTAAGAATTTTTAAGCGTCCAGTCTCTTTTCGATAATCTCGGATGATGCAAGTAGAAATACCTAATGTAATTCCAAGAATAATGGAAAAGATGGAAATAATAATGGTATAGCATAATCCACTTAAGAAAAATTCATAACGATTTTCATCTAGAAATGTTTTTTTTAATGATGCGATAATTCCCGTATCATTTTTTGTACTTGTTACACCAGAATGTTTTACAACAAATTCTTCAATTTTTCCTTCTTCCATTAAATCTTTTAATACACCGTTGATTTCATTTAATAACTTGGTGTTTCCTTTTTTAACAATCATACCATATTGATCTTGAAATAATATTTCGTCTAAAATCATTAATTCAGGATTTTCTTTAATAATTTCTTTGGCAGGTGCTTCGTCTAAAATTAGGCAATCTGCTTTTTTCGTTTTTACTGATTCTACGGCAGATAAATACTTTTTATGTGTTACCAAAGTAGCATTTTTTAAGTTTTCACTGACATATAAATCGGCAACGGTTCCTAATTGTGTCACAATTCTTTTATCATAAATATCTTGAATCGTTTTAATATTACTATCTTTTCTTGTGACCACTACTTGATTAGAAGTTGTATAAAGTTCTGTAAAGTCTACTTCTTCTTTTCTTTCTTCTGTAACACTAAGTCCAGCTGCTGCAAAATCAGCTTTTCCACTTTTGACTTCATTAATTAAAAAATCGAATGAAATATCTTTAATTACTAATTTTCGATCTAATCGTTTGGCAATTTCTTTGGCAATATCGATATCCACACCAACAATTTCACCATTTTGATAATACTCATATGGCGCAAAACCTGCCTCTGTTACCATAATTAATTCTTCTTGTTTTTTGGTGGTACACCCACAAAATATTCCTACAAAGAAAAGTAGAAATAAAATCTTTTTCCAATTCTTCATTTTTTCACTACCTATCTTATATTTAGCGTACCACAAAATATGTAAAATGAAAAGTTTTTTTCATCTTTTTTAACTATTCATTTTATTTAAAATTTGATAAAATATTATCTGAGGCGATAATATGAATGAACCATTAGCAGTAAAATTAAGACCAACTAAATTAGAGGAAATTATTGGGCAACAACATTTAGTTGGTGAAAATAAAGTGCTCTATAATATGGTAAAACATAAAAAATTGTTTTCTATGATTTTATATGGAAAACCAGGAATTGGAAAAACAACTATTGCTTGTGCCATCGTAGAAGAATTAGGATTAAAATATCGCATGTTAAATGCGGTAATTCATAATAAAAAAGATTTTGATGTTGTAGTAGAAGAAGCAAAATTATTTGGTGGCCTAGTTGTAATTATGGATGAGATTCATCGCTTAAATAAAGATAAACAAGACTTACTTCTTCCCTACTTAGAAAATGGATTAATTACATTAATTGGGATGACAACATCCAATCCATATCATAAGATTAATCCGGCAATTCGCAGTCGTTGTCAAATCTTCGAATTAAAAGAATTAACGGATGATGATATTGTTACTGCCTTAAAAAAAGCAATTACAAGTGAAATATTACCGAATATAAAAGTAGAAGAAGATGCGATTCATTATATTGCCGAATTATCAAGTGGTGATGTACGTTTTGCTTATAATTTATTAGAGGTGGCTTATTATTGTACTTCTGATTATCATATTACGATTGATATCCTAAAAGATATTAATAATAAACCAGCGTTTTTCCATGATAAAAATGAAGATGGACATTATGATGTATTAAGTGGTTTTCAAAAATCTATTCGTGGAAGTGATGTCGATGCGGCTCTTCACTATTTAGCAAGATTGATTATTGCCGAAGATTTGGATAGTATTTACCGAAGAATGAGTGTAATTGCATACGAAGATATTGGACTTGCAAATCCTAGTATGGGACCTAAAGTTGATGCGGCAATTCATGCTGCTGAACGACTTGGACTACCAGAGGCAAGAATTCCATTAGGACAAGTTGTAATTGAATTAGCTTTATCACCAAAGTCAAATAGTGCTCATTTAGCACTCGATCAGGCAATTGCTGATATTCAAAGAGGAAATACAGGAAATTTACCAAGTCATTTAAAAACCAATGCCAAAGATTATAAATATCCGCATGATTATAAAAATGCGATTGTAAAACAACAATATTTACCAGATAATTTAAAACATCGTGTTTATTATAAAGCAAAAGATACCAGTAAAAATGAGAAAATGTTGAAAGAAATTAACGAAAAAATTAAGCAAATATTAGGATGAAATGGGTGAAAAAATGAGAAGAATAACAATATTAGGAACAGGTGCTTATGGTCTTAGTTTGGCACTTATGTTTCATAAAAAACAAAATAAAATAAAGATGTGGACGAAGTTTGAAGAAGAACAACAATTATTAAAAACAACTAGAAAAAACGAAAAATTATTACCAGGGATTGTCATTCCAGAAGATATTCAGTTTACCTGCTCTTTAGAACAAGCTGTATCAAATGCGGAATTAATTGTTATCGCACTTCCTGCGGCTGTTGTTGATAGTGTGATGCAAAAGTTGGAGCCATTTGTTACAAAGAAACAATCTTTTTTAATCGCATCGAAAGCAATTGATCATAATGAATGTAAATTATTAAATCAAGTTGTTGCATCTTATTTTAAAGAATGTCCAATTGCGGTAATATCAGGTCCAACGTTTGCCAAAGATATGGCAAGTAATAATCCAGTTGGTTTATCTTTAGCAGGTACTACTGAAGAAGTTGTGAGTTTAGTAAAAACATGTTTAGAAAGTGATACCGTGAAATTAAGAAAGTCAAATGATCTACTAGGATTAGAAATTTGTGGTTCTTTTAAAAATGTTATAGCAATTGCCAGTGGTATCATCGCAGGTATGGGGTATCCAGATTCGACAAAAGCGATGTTTATTACAGAATCTATGCATGATGTAAAAAGAATTATTCAAGGATTTGGTGGAAATGATCGCACCATTATGTCATTTGCTGGATTTGGAGATATTTTAATGACTTGTACCAGTACCAATAGTAGAAATTTTACACTAGGAAAATTAATTGGAGAAAGAAAAAGTGAAAAAGAAATTATGGAATATTTATCTACTCATACGGTAGAAGGTTATGAAACACTCCAAACCTTTCATTTTTTATTAAATAAACAAGGAATCACCATTCCACTTATTGAATGTATTTATTTAATTGTAAATGACCATGCTGACCCATCCTTACTAATTGATTGGTTAGTTGGGGTAAAAGAATAAAGAAAGATCAGAATATGAAGTTCTGATCTTTTTCTTATTTTTGTATAAAAGAAAATACCTTTCCGATTGAATCATGAATCACTAACGTTGCTTGCTCTTCAAATCGTGTTTTTTCTTGATTAATGATGACTAAGTTTTTACCATGAAAATAATGAATGAGATAATTGGCTGGATAAACCGCTAAACTTGTTCCCCCAATAATAAGACAATCTGCTTGTTCAATCACTTTTATTGCCCCTTCAAAAATACTATTATCTAATGGTTCTTCGTACAGAACAACATCAGGTTTAATTTGTCCTCCACAAGAGCATATATGAGATTTCATGATTTCTTCTAACGTATAAAACTGGTGACATTTTTCACAATAATTACGATAAATACTACCATGTAATTCATAAACATTTTTACTCCCGGCAATTGTGTGTAGTCCATCAATGTTTTGCGTAATGATTCCCTTTAATTTTCCGTCTTGTTCTAGTTTCACTAATGCCTTATGACAAAGATTTGGTTTTGCATCTAAATGAATCATTTCTTTTAAATAAAAATCATAAAACTCTTTGGGATGGCTACGGTAAAAACTATGAGAAAGCATCCGTTCTGCTTGATATGGATATTTTTGAAATAGCCCTCGGTCACTTCGGAAATCAGGTATTCCACTTTCGGTTGACACCCCTGCTCCACCAAAAAAAACAATGTTCTTACTTTCTTTTATCACTTCTTCTAATGTTTTCAAGTTATCACCCACTTCATTTTAACACATCATTTTCATTTTGTCATACTCCTCTTTTCCTATCATATAGTTAATTAGTTAGGGGGAAGTTATGAAACAAGAGTTTGCTTATCAAGGGATAAAGAAAAAGAAAAAAAACTATTTTGAAGGTTGGTATTATAAGAATGTAACAGTTGATAAGAAGTGGACAATATCCATTATTCCTGGAATATCATATAGTAAAGAAAAAGATTGTGCTTTTATTCAAGTTATCGAATCAATTAACCATAAGAGTTATTATATTGAATATGATATTGATGATGTTGTAATTCACCAGAATCCTGTCTGTATTCAAATAAAAAATAATTATTTTTATGAAGATTATATTGATTTAGATATTCATACTGCTGAATTAGAACTCACTGGCTTTTTATATTATAGTGAACAAACAAAGTTAAAAAAGACAGCTTATGCACCAACGATTATGGGACCGTTTTCTTATCTACCGATGGAATGCTATCACAGTATTATTAGTATGCATCATTATATTGATGGTGTTTTATCACTCAATCAAACAGAAATTGATTTTGAAGATGGAATTGGGTATATTGAAAAAGATTATGGTACTAGTTTTCCAAAAGAATATACATGGATTCAAACCAATACTTTAGAAAAGGATAATTTAAATTATAAAAAAGTATCATTATTTTTTTCTGTTGCAGAAATTCCTACTTATTTTGGCCATTTTAATGGCTTTATAGCCGTGTTCTATTTAAACAATAAAGAATATCGATTTACAACTTATAATGGCTCTAAATTGATTAGAATAACAAAAAATAATGGCATTTATAAATATGTATTGAAAAGCGGAAATAAAAAATTACTCATTCGAATTAAACCAAGAAATGGGTTAAAATTACGTTCACCAAAATTAGGTGTCATGGATGATACTGTTTTAGAAAGTTTAGATTCTGTTTGTCATGTTACACTTTACCAGAAAAAGAAAGTATTATTTCAACAAAAAATGCGAAATACCGGTTATGAAAAAAAAGAAAAACCATCGAAATGATCGATCGTTATAATCCTAAAATAAATAATTCTAATGCTAGTTCTTTTTCTACTTCCCCTTTTTTTATTTGTAAATCAATATCAGAAAGACGATGAATTAATAAAAGTAACATTTCACTTGGATAGGATCTACTCTTTTCTAATGCTAATTTAACAGGATATGGATGAACATCCAATTGTTTGGCAATATCTTGTTCTGTATACCCTTTCGATCTTAATGTTTTTGCTTGAAACATTAAACGGAATTGATTTGCTAGAAGAATTAAAATTTTAATGGGTTCTTCATTGTACTTCAACATCTCATGATAAATTTCGATAGCAGAACTCTTATTTTTTTTGATAATCATATCAATTAATTTAAAAATATCTAAATCAATATTTTTCGTTACTAATTCCATTACATCTTCTTTCGTAATGACTTTTTCATCTAATTTATATAATTTCAATTTAATACATTCTTGTTCTAATAAAGAGATGTTATTGGCTCTATTAACAAGTAATTGTAATACATCATAGTCAACTTTATAACCTTCTAAAAGTTCTTTCGCAACACTTTGTAGATTCATGTGATTGGTACATTCTTTTACGACTCCTACTTTTTTTAATAATTTACATATTTTTTTAGTCATTGATATTTTATCATTTATCAATATTAAATGAGTATCAGGGTTCATATGATTGAGATATTCTTCTAATGAAGATAAATCACAATCATTGCCTGATTTTTTCGTATTATTAGCTAAAAAATTAGCATTTTCAACAATAATTAACTTATTATCACTAAACAATGATACAGTATTCGCATCCTCGATAATAAGATCTAATAAATTTGGTTCAAAATCATATTTACTAATATTTAACTCTGTAATATGATTTTCCTGTTTAATTTTTTCTAGTTCTTTTTTTATAAAAAATGGTTCCACACCATATAATACATACACCATACTATCACCTATTTCATTATAGACTAAAATTGTAAAAAATACTAGATAACAATATGTATTTTATTGACGAAGAAAGAAAAAATTTATATAATAGATAGGTATTTAATAGAAAGAAGGAAGAAGATGGCTGGAAAGAAACAAGATATGTCAAAAAAAGCAAAACAACAAGATATTGCTGATATCTTTACGACATCTCCAAACAAAGATGCCAAGAAAAAGAAGAAGTCAAATAAAAAATCATTAAACAAAGAAACACCAAAAGAGAAAAAGAAAAAAGAAGAAAAAAAAGAAAAAGATAATAAAGAGACAACAAAAAAAGTCGTTGAAGAAGTAGTTGTTCCAGAAAAAGAAGAGACTTTAAAAGAAAAAATTGATAAAGCACTTATAACTGATAACATTACAACAAAACAGCTTAGAATTGGTATTGTTATTATTCTTGTGATGATTATTTTTGCTCTTATTTTAATTAATAGTCGTATTCATCGTATTGAACAGATGATAAAACCAACTGAACCAGTTACTTATTATGTAAATCCAAAAACAATCTTTTTTGGTGACTCTATTACAAGTCGTTATGACTTAAATAAATTTTTTGAAAATAGTTCTTACATTAATAAAGGAATTGGTGGAGAAAAAACAGCTGATTTATTAGAGCGAATGAAAGAAAGTATCTATGATTATAATCCACAACGTGTTGTATTATTAATCGGGACAAATGACCTAAGTGCAAACATTCCATTAGATGAGATTGCTAGTAATATTTCACTGATTATTAAAAAAATTCAAAAAAATAATTCTCAAACAGAAGTTTTTGTAGAATCAGTTTTGCCAGTAAGTAAAGAGGAAAATGCTGATAAAGTTGATCTTGATGCCGTTGGAAGACGCAATAATGATGATATTAAGAAGTTAAATGAAATGATTCGTTTAGTATGTGAAAAAACAGGAGCAACTTATATTGATGCTTATGATGAATTTACTGATAAAAATGATAATTTAAAATTAGAATATACGGTAGAAGGTCTTCATCTTAATGATGCGGGATATCAAAAGCAAACAGAAGTAATTAATCAAGCTTTTAAAGAAGCAGATGAACAAAAAAATAGTAGAAATTAATTTCTACTATTTTTCTTTATTAAATGCTTGCTTACGAGATAAGTTTAATCTTCCACGATTATCATATCCAAGAGATTTTACAATAATCTCATCTCCTACTTTTACGACATCGCTTGCTTTTTCTACTCTCGTTTGATCTAATTGTGATACATGAACAAGTCCTTCACATCCAGGCCATAATTCAACAAAGCATCCAAAATCTTCTACTTTTACTACTTTGCCAGTATAAATCTTATTTTTTTCTACTTCTCTTGTTAAACTTTCAATACGTGCTTTTGTACGATCAATAACATCTTGATCCGTGTGATAGATAATTACTCTTCCATCATCTTCTAAATCTACTTTTACTGCTTTTACATCATTTACTGATGTGACATTGCTTTCTTCACAAATAATCTTCGTAATCATTTCTCCACCACGACCAATTACGTCTTTAATCTTATCTGGATTAATCATAAAGGTACATGTTTTTGGTGCATATTTACTTACTTCTTTACGAGGAGATGGAATTTGTTTTGTAATAACTTCTAAAATTTCCATTCTTGCTTGTTTTGCTTGTTCTAAAGCTTGTTTTAATATTTCTCTTGTAATTCCTTTAATTTTAATATCCATTTGTAATGCACAGATACCATCTTTTGTTCCAGCTACTTTAAAATCCATATCACCTAAATGATCTTCCATACCTTGAATATCCGTCAAAATAGTATAATCATCACCATCAGTAATTAATCCCATCGCAATTCCAGCTACAGGTGCTTTGATTGGTACTCCTGCTGCCATAAGAGCCATACAACCGGCACAAATACTTGCTTGACTAGAAGAACCATTACTTTCTAAAATTTCGCTTACAACACGAATTGTATATGGAAATTCTTCTTCACTTGGAATAACTTGTAAAAGTGCTCTTTCACCAAGGGCTCCATGCCCAATTTCTCTTCTACCAGGTGCTCCATAACGTCCTGTTTCCCCAACTGAAAATTGTGGGAAGTTATAATGTAACATAAATCTTTTTTCATCTTCCGGAGTAAGTCCATCTAAAATTTGATGTTCTCCAAGAGCTCCTAACGTAACGATAGATAAACTTTGTGTTTGTCCACGGGTAAATAAAGCAGAACCATGTGTTCTTGGAAGTAAGTCAATCGCAGTAGATAATGGTCTAATTTCTGTCATTTTACGACCATCCGCACGAGTTTTCTCTTTTACAACAATTTTTCTAAAGATTTCGTATTCAATTTCTTCTAATACTAATTTTACCTTTGTTAATAATTCTTTTAACTCTGCTTCTTTTAACGCTTCATTTTCTGTTTCATATTTTGCGACAACATCTTCTTTAATTTGATCAATTGCAGCATACTTTTCTAGTTTATCTTTAATACGCATTGCTTGATCTAACTTATCACTTGCAAGACTTCTAATTTCTTCTTTTAATTCATCACTAATTTCTAAAGTTTCATATTCCATCATTGGAAGTCCTACTTCTTTTATAATTTCTTCTTGGAAGGCAACCAATTCTTTAATTGCTTCATGCCCAAACATAAGTGCTTCTAACATATCTTCTTCACTTACTTCTTTACTTCCAGCTTCTACCATGTTAATCGCATGTTTTGTTCCAGCCACAGTAAGATCAATATCAGATAGTTCCATTTGTTCTGTCGTTGGATTAATCACAAATTCCCCATTCACACGTCCTACTTTTACGCCGGCAATTGGTCCATCAAATGGAGCTCCACTAATACAAGTTGCTAAAGAAGAACCAAACATTGCTGTCATTTCTGGAGAGTTATCTTGATCTACCGATAATACTGTATTAACAATTTGTACTTCATGTTTAAAATCTTCTTTAAACATTGGACGCATTGGTCGATCAATCATACGTGCAGCTAGTGTTGCATTGTCTGTAGGTCTACCTTCTCTTTTTATAAATCCCCCTGGAATCTTTCCTACAGAGTATAATTTTTCTTGATATAATACCATAAGTGGAAAGAAATCAGCTAAAATATTTACATTTTTAGAAATAACAGTTGTACTCAATACAACAGTATCTCCATAACGAACTAAAACAGCACCAGTTGCTTGTTTAGCAAGTTCCCCATGTTCAACTACTAATTTTCTTCCTCTAAAATTTAATTCAAATACTTTTTTCATATGTACCTCCTCAATATTCCATAAGAAAGGCACTCAAAAAAGGAGTGCCTGTTGAAATTATTTTCTTAATCCTAATTCTTTTACAATTGTACGGTATCTAGTAACATCATTTTTAACTAAATAGTTTAATAAACTACGTCTTTGTCCTACTTTTTTAAGTAATCCTCTTCTAGAATGGAAATCATGACTGTGTTCTTTTAAATGTTCCGTTAAATTGTTAATTTCTTCTGTAAGAATTGCAATTTGAACTTCAGCAGAACCAGTATCTCCTTCATTTCTAGCGAATTTTTTAATAATTTCTGCTTTTCTTTCCTTTGTTAAAGCCATATTATCTCTCCTTTCATCTTCATTAGCTTAAACCTAGATATGAGTTGGAGTATCTCAAATCCACGAATAAGTACATCTTTAATATACAGGAAATATTATGATTTTTCAAGTCTTTTCATACTATTTTTTCTTATTCGTAGATTTTTATTTGGAATTCCGTTTTATGATAAAAAACTGAAATAAGTCTGATAGTAGTATAATATACATGTT